>JAVBKL010000001.1:0-27234 GCA_031554055.1 Eubacteriales bacterium
ATGAATTAGCAGCAAACTGGAAACTTGCCGCAAATGGTGAAGAAATATTTAGGATTGAGCCATTAAGATAGGAGGTTGCATTATGGAAGACAAAATTATTAGTGGAACACCACTAGGTCCTCGTGTAACAGAGGTAACGCCGATGGAAGACTACAAATTATTGCTTACTTTTACAAACGGTGAAAACCGCATTTTTGACGCTATGCCGTTGCTAGATATTGCAGTATTTAAACCGCTATCAAACAAATTGTTTTTCCAATCAGTAAACGTATCTTATGGTACGATTGTTTGGCCACAGGACATAGATTACTGCCCTGACACATTATATAGCGAAAGCATCCTAGCTTAATTAAAAATATTCACATAGAGAATGATGTCGAATAAACAAATATTTTTTTGCCCTAACTTGACAGCCGAATATGTGAGTAGGATTGAAAAAAAGGCACTGAATAAGTTGAGTAAGGAGATACAGGAGTAGGTTTTATCCCTCTGTCATTGGCAGAGGTTTTTTTATTCAAAAAAATATGCTATGATACGCAAATAAATTGTATTATCCCGTAATTAGTGGTATAATAAAGCCATTAGGAGGTGCTAATATGTACAGTGTACCAACCATAAGACCAATCACCGAACTAAAAAACACATCGACTATATCTGAACTTTGCCATCAGACAAATAAGCCTATTTTCATTACAAAGAATGGCTACAGCGACATGGTGATTATGAGTGCATCGGCTTATGAGCGTCATATGTTAAAATTAGAAGTATATGAAAAATTGGCAGAAGCCGAGGTAGAGCTGGATGCAGGTGTGCAAACAGTCAATCATAAAGATGTCATGGCGCGGCAGAGGGCGAAGCTAAATGGCAAAATATAGTGCAGAGTATATGCCGTCTGCCGATAGTGATGTAGATGAAATTATTGATTATCTTGCTGAAAGAAACGTTTCGGCAGCTAAAGACTTTCTCGATCGTCTAGATGAGCGAGTGGAGCAACTTTGTGACTTTCCAGAATCTGCACCTGTTGCAAAGGATAGACAAGTAGCGCAAAAAGGCTACAGAGTTTTGGTTATTGAGGGATATTTGCTTTTTTATCTTTTCAAAAATGAGGTCATCTATATCATGCGTGTTATCGATGGCAGAAGGAACTATTCAGAATTTATTTAACTAAAATGGAAATGTATCAAAGAACTTTCTTTTGCGAACCGTAAAGAATAATGTCGAATTTACAAAAAAGTTTTTGCCCTATCTTGACAGCCGAATACGTGAGTAGGATTGAAAAAAAGGCACTGAATAAGTTGAGCAAGGAAATACAGGACTAACATCAGACAATCTTAGGTGGTTGCGGTGTTAGTCCTATTTTGCATTTAAAATTAGCAACTGTAGCTAAATATAGTGACTTGCATGACATTGTATAATTTTAAATAATACTTTTGGTTATAATGGTAAATCTGCTTTTATTTAATTAAAGTATGTACTATAATATGAATAGTTGGTAGTTTGAATATGATAAATAGACCTTTTTACTAAATAACAAAAGATATTTTGAAGTGTCGAGTAAAAAATTTATGGAGGTTAGGCCTTAGGAAAGACAACGTTAATGTTAATGAACAACTTAGATAATTTAGCATTTACTTTAAAAATGCACATAACTCAAAATCTATTCGAATATTGTGTGCCCAAATTGATTTTGTTGCTGAAAAGTATGGCAATAATCTGTATATGCAAATGACAATTTTCATGGGGGAATCTAAAATGGCGATAGTTGAAGTAATCGAGAATAAGATCAATGCTCTCGAAAGTGATGATTTTTTTCGAATTTTGTGGAGTGAAGTTAAGAAAATAGTAGGAGATTCAAATCAACATTTAAAACAAATAACTGCCCAACTAAATAACTATGACATACATGATGAGCAACATTGTAATAAAGTTCTAAGCAATATTGAGCTTATTTTAGGTGACGAGGTCGTAAAAAGTTTAAATCTCTATGAGCAAGTACTAATATATGCCTCTTCGTTCTTACATGACTCGGCTATGGCACTTCCTGTGTGGGAATATGAAATGTTGAGAGCGGTAGAAGGTACAAAAGAATGTTATAACAATAGTGTAAAAATTAGAATATCTAACGACCTAAAACCGATAAATAAGCTGTCAGAAATAATTAACTTTATTGATAGTCATAAGAAAGAAGTCTATGGATGTTTTAATGATGTATCAAAATTTGTTTTCTCATCTGAAAATGAACAAGACTTTTTGATTGACTTAGCAGAGAGAGTTCGTGAATATGAAAGATTTAGAAATGAATATTCTGATGATTTGAAATTGTATTTAGAAGATACGCATCAATTCATAAGCTACAGTGATTTAATTAGGGCAGAATTTATTCGTTCGACCCATCATTTAAGGATAGAAAAATATATTTTAAATGTAAAGAAACATCTAAAGAGCAAGGTGGCACAGTCGAAAATTGAACGCTTCACTTCTGATTTATCACAAATATGTAGATCACATGGAGAATGTTTTCAATTTGTGAAGGGCTTAAACCATTCATCAATTATTGATGAGAAGAGATGTGCAAATATTCAATTTGTTTCTATGCTTTTAAGATTAGGATATGTAATACATTTTAGTATTGATAGAGCACCTATTTCTTTGTTTTCCGAAAAAAGGATTACTGATCCTACAAGTATTATGCACTGGAAGGCAAAATTTGAAGAATTAACTTACTCCATTTCTATCGTGAATGAAAAAACTACAATTTCTTTTTCTGCCTTTTGTTCTGAACCCGAAATTTATTATTTCATTCAGGATTATTTAGATTGGATAGATAGTGAAATAAGCAATTTTTACTCAATGATTCAACATTTAGAGATCATTGGATTTAAAGAAATTAATACATACAAGTTACCGTTAGCACTAAATGTAAACAGAAAAGAAGTAGTTTCGGATAAAACAAAATTTATTCCTGAAGCTAATATGAAATTTACTTTGGAACAATCAAAAATACTCTCTTTATTAATGGGGGTTCAATTATATAAAGATAAGTACCTTTGTATACGTGAACTTTATCAAAATTCCATGGATGCGTGTAAATTTATGCAAAGCCATAATTTTATGATTGGAAACAAAGAAGAATTTTCTATAGAATTCGGTATGGGTGAACAGCTTAATGATGGAAAGTCAGAAAAATATATTTACTGCTTGGATAATGGCACTGGAATGACGAAGGAAATTGTAAATAATTATTTTCTGAGGATAGGTAACTCATATTATAAGTCTCGTGAATTTGCAGGCGAACGTTTAAATTCATCTAAATCAATATCGCCAACGTCTAAGTTTGGTATAGGGATTTTATCGTGTTTTATGATCGCAAAGCGAATAGAGGTGACGACTAAATATTTTGACGATCGCAGTAATATTTTTTGCTTTTCAATGAATGGAGCGAATGAACATTTTTACTATTTAAACCCAAATCCATTAGATGACGAATGCATTGGTTCGCATGGCACACTTGTAAAGCTTTTTCTTGATGACGAATGTGCAAAAGAATTGAATAATGAGTTTTTTGAAAAAGCTTATTTTTATATTCATTTATCTGACGGGCGTTTTGAAAAATATGAAAAAGAAATTGATAAATTTAAGCATTCACTATTCTATACTTTAAACAGTCAGGTTGCTATCTCGCATCCAGATATCAATGTTTATGTTAGAGAAAATAATATAAAAAAACATGAACTACTACCAAGGTTTGATGTGTTTGATTTTAGACGATGTCCTGCTATTACAACCGAAGACATAGAAGCTCTTTGGTCTAGATATACTTTTGCTGATGGAAGTCTGAACCCATATAAAGATGTTATAGCCTGTAGAGATTTTATTAAAGATGTTCCTATTCTAGTCAAAAATCATGAAATTGAGCTGTATTCATTTATTAGTCTGCCATTGATGGGAATACCTATTTGTGATAAAAAAATATTTTCTTTTTCTGATTTTACATGGCCACCACGTACTAAAATGCTTGTTGACGGTATTAAAGTATCAAACGAACAAATGGGTAACTTCAATCCTCACCGCATTTTTGGCTACTATATAGATGAGGAATATGTATTCAATTTTATTGGTGAGCAGAGACCTGAACTATCAATCGATAGAGAGACAATAACATCAATGCCTAACTCTTTGGAATCTAGTTTTGAGGATATAGAAGCAAAATTTATTGAAGAATTGGCAGTCCAAATTGAAAAACACATGCGAGAGAATAACATTGAGCCAGCTTCAAGTGAAGCGATATTAGTCCTTGATTTGTTGTATGTAAAATTTCCGTTATTTGCTATAGAAATAGCCAGAAGACTTGCTAGTTCAACATTAGGTAATGTTTTTTTATCGGATTTGGAAATGGAGTTAGGCTGTAGTTTTAAAATTAATGAAATTATAACATCTAAAGAAATTAAATTACTTAATGTGGATTTTAGAAGCAAATCGCAAATTTCAAAGCAAATGCTTGTGGGAAAGGCTGCTGGCTCTGAAATGATTTCACTAATTGATTCAAATATAAAAATTGTATCGGAGAAGTTTGAACCATTCGATTATCCATTGGGCTTGAGGCAATTTAAAGATTCAATATTTAATAATATAGCGATAAGAACAAACTCGTGGGATGGAGCGTATAAAGAATATGATATGGTAACACATTTATGGCCGTTTGTTCCGCCATGTTTTTATGATTCTCTTTGCGACCCACATAGTGTGGAAGAACTCATTGTGGGTAAAGTCAAAATTATTGATTCATTTTCAAATGGCATTGCTGGAATTGCACAACTAAAAGCGGAACTAATTAATCCTAAATTTGGTATTTCAAGTATCTCAAACCATTTTGGTCAAAAAAAGAAAAGCTATATAGGTATGTGTGATCAAATACAAAATTCTTACGAGTTATTTGAGTTAAATTCGCATGGAGAGGCAGTAAGAAAGGATAAAAAAGATTTTGCAATTTTCGTTTTTATATCGCCACCCATCTTAACAGAACAAGATGAAATTGAGTTAAAAGATTATGAGGGAAACGATGATATCTATATCAAAGGTGTTAGAGAGGGGTGGAGTATATTATTTCTAGGACTTACTTGCAAATATATAATTATGGCCGGAATCGTTGCAAGAGAGGAAATAGTGAAGCAAATTCCTAAAAGCATACTAACAAATAATGAAAAAATTTCGTATTACTTTCCAGATGGTACAAAAGTGTTTTAAAGTTAGAAGTAAAATAAACTTTTCAAAAATGGAGTATAACTTATTTAATGTGAAAAGTGAATGCACCACACTATTTCAAATCTTCATATCTTTAATTGTAGTAGGGTTGAGAAAAAAGCATGAAATAAGTTGAGTAAGAAGATACTGGAGTAAGTCGGGTTATATTTTGTAAGCAATGCAGTGCATGGCAAAATTGCTCTGAATTATTGTTAATATTGCATAATTATGCTATAATAGTGGCAGAATAGAGTCGGAGGCGATAAAAGGTGCCAACTATAAAACCAATTACAGAGTTAAGAAATACAAACGAAATATCAGAGATTTGTCATAGCGCGAGTGAACCTATATTTATTACCAAAAACGGCTATGGTGATTTGGTAATTATGAGCATCGAAACTTATGAGAGCAAATTGGCTAAGGTTGACTTGTATGAAAAACTTGCAGAAGCAGAAGACAGCCTAGGGAAGGGCATGTTTTCAGACGGGAAAGAAGTTTTTAAGAGGTTGCGTGAGAAGTATGTCAGACAGAATATATAATCTCATTATTACCAAGCCAGCAGAAGAGGATTTGAACGGCATACTTGATTACATTGGTCTGGAACTTGCCTCTCCCCAGGCGGCTGAAAACATCATTGCCAAAATTGAAACAGCCATTGAGCAGATTTGCAATTTCCCACTAGCCTGCCCGCTTGTTAAAGATGCATATCTGCGCTTGCGAGGATACAGAATGTCAGTAGTAGGAAATTACAGAATATTTTATAAATTTGAAGAAGATTTAGTAGCTATCATGCGCGTTATATATGGTAAACGTAATTACGAAAATCTTTTATAGCGACATATTCCTATGCGAAATAGAACTTGATAGGGAATTTAAAGAACTTCTCGCAATAAAGCTTTTGCCCTATCTTGACAGCCGAATGCGTGAGTCGGATTGAAAAGAAAGCGTTGAATAAGTTGAGCAAGGAAATACAGGAGTAAGTAAGTTTAAGAAATGCTTTTTACTATTTTAAAAACGTTTACTTGGTGTTATAATAGGGGTAAAATCAGATGCCTTAGTCGGTTTAAGATTTTAGCCCTATTTTATTTCAAAATGTATATTATGGTGGAGGTAACATATGTCTGAAAACATTTATTCAGTCGCTGAAATGAGCACTATGTTATTGCCAGTATTTGACCAGTATAAAGTTAAGAAAGCGATATTGTTTGGCTCTTTTTCAAAGGGCAATGCGACAAGCAAAAGTGATGTTGATTTGCTTGATATCACTCATATAAATTTTGGGTTGCCGATTGAACAAGAGATTGCAAGGACAGGAGTAGTTATTTATGAAAAATGAAGTTGTGGACTGCTATAATTTTCATTGACTCCATAAATAGGTGATATGATAAAATACCCTAAAGGAGTCGATGTGAATGGAAACTAGAAAAGTGTATGAAAATTGGCTTTAGCAGAGGCAGAATGGGATGCAGGAATTAAAAAGATGCGGCAACTTTAAAACGAGGTGTAAAAATATGGTTTCATTGTTAAGTGAGAAAAAATTTCAGACCATGCATTTTTGCAACGATGTCAAAGTTTTCTTAATTTATGTAAGTACACAGGCTAAGAAATTGTCTGGCATATCTATTGTGCTATTTGGTAGCCAAGCGAGAGGAACAGCTAAAATTACAAGCGATATTGATTTGGCAATTATTAGTGAAGTGGATTTAACTATGGATAAAAGACTGGAAATAATAGAAATGCTTGAAGATTATCCACAACCAATGAATTATCAATTGTTTTTCACCTGCGTTTCAAATTTGGACACGGATAAGTATTTTGACGCCAATTACCATATTAAAAGAGAGGGTGTGCTACTCTGTGGAAAATAGTTATTTTAGCATAGCAAATAAAGATTTAAGGGTCGCCAAGATTATGATGGATGAAGCCCTTTATAATGATGCTTTGAGATACTGCCAGCAGTTTGTTGAAAAAAGCTTAAAAGGTGTTATTGAAACCAGAGGGGAAACAACCGATATAACATTGTTGTCTGTTCATAATGTTATAAATCTCTTTGCCAGATTTTGCGATATTATCGGAGAATCGGTGAGCCGAGAAGATAAAACATGGATGATAAAGCTAAAATCTTATTATTTCGACACCAATTACCCAGGCGAGAGCTTTATGATTGCAACAAAAGAAGATGTAGAAGAATGTTATGAATACGTTCTTGACTTTAAAAAAAGATATGAGAGCTATTTTGCAACCAGTTAAAAACATGTGCTTATTTGCTTTGGGAGAGCGTTGCAAAAAAATATATTGATAATGGAAAATATTTGACGCAGTATAAAAATAATCGAGTGTGCTTTGAAATTTTTCAAGGACAAAGGTTTCGTTGGTACTTCGATGGAAGAAATACCTCTCTGTTCACTCGACTTAAGCATATCTTCACTCCATAAACGTTTAATTTTTATATCTATCGGAAACAGATAATCCCAGTTGCTTTAGCATACTTGTTAGAGCATCAATATCAGTTTCAGGCATTGATGAAAAAAGGTCGCCAATAAATTCTTTGTGCGCTGAAAAAAGGCTGGCGATCAATGCAGTTCCATTGTCGGTCAACTCGATGTAGGTTATGCGTCGATCCTTTTCACAATTTTTGCGATATACTAGCTCTTTTGACTTCAATTGCTCGATTACATAAGTCATACTGCCGCTACTCAAAAGAACTTTTTCTCCAATGTATTGAATTGGCTGAGGGCCTTTATGATACAAAAACTCAAGCACTCCAAATTCTGTTGGGTTAAGTCCATATTTTTGAATTTCTTTTTTTACAGCATCAGAAACTGAACGATTTGCTCTTGAAAGGATGATAAACAATTTGAGAGCCTTATTACTATTCATAAATAATATTCACCTCTTCTTTTGGTTTAGAGCAGAGAGAGGGAAAATATGAACATTGCCGTCTCTTGCTCTAGCAGCTAACAGAATTATTTGGCTAACAATTCTTCGACGATAGCCTTTGCACCATTGTCAATTGCCAATTGAATGTCGCCGACGGTTACATTCATGCAGCCGCCTCCTTTATATCTTGAAGTCAAGATAAATCCGTTTATTCGAAACGATTAGAACAAATGAACCCCTCTGCCGTGGACAGAGGGGTTCAAATTATTTTGCTTTAAGAAACTTCTCAAGGTAGCCTTGTAAGTTTTCAAAAGAGATTGGCTTCTCGATGTGACCATTCATTCCCTCGACGATACAGCGTTCGACTTCGTCGCTCATAACATTTGCGGTCATAGCAACAATGGGGATGTTGCTGTACGGCTTATTGCTATTGCGGATTGTTTGGGTGGCTTCATGTCCATCCATAACTGGCATGATGATGTCCATTAAAACGAGATCGAAAGTTTCTTTTTCGAGCCTGTCGATTCCTTCTTGGCCGTTGTTTGCAAAAATGGGCGTAAGCCCGAACACTTCAAGCATACTTTCGGCAACATCTTGATTTATAAAGTTGTCTTCACAAACCAAAAGCCTACCCTCAAGTTGGGGGTACTCGCTTGGCGGTTTTTCTGTATCTTGATTGTAGCTGAATGTTAGCTTTTCGATAAATGATGAAATCGTAAACGGCTTTTCGATAATATCGGAAAAACCAACTTGGATAATTTTTTTAGCGTCTAATAACCGTTTAGCATATGCGGTCATCATAAAGAGCTTTGAGCTCGGTGAAATTGACTTGAGTCTGTCTCCAAGCTCAAGACCATTGCTATTGCCCAGCAAGTAATCAAGAATTATAATCTTAAACGGTTTATTTGCCTCATTGGCTTCCATTACTTTTTTAAGAGCATCCTCGCCAGTCGCTACACTGATCACTTCGATGTCGCCCAAGTCTAAAATACTTGAAACGATTGATTGACACAACTCGTCGTCGTCAGCCACCAGAACAGGGCTTATTGCAGTTTTATGAATGGTCAAGAGATCTTGAATCATTTGTTTGGTTGTGGTGGAGGCGTCTGTTCTGCCGTAAGAAATTTCTACACGTACACTTGTCCCCACACCTTGGGTGCTTTCAACCTCGATGGTGCCATCAAGAAGCTCGACAAGTTGTTTTGTTATTGACATACCAAGTCCGGTTCCAGCTTTTTTGTTTTTAAACTCGTTATTATGAAATTGCTCAAATGGATTAAATAATCTTTCCAGTTGGTGGTCGCCCATGCCGACACCAGTGTCATTTATTTCAAATATCAGTGTTGCCTTTTCTGCATTTGATTTAGATTGATTTAGTGATACTTTAAGAAAAATTCTGCCTTTCTCGGTGTACTTTGCGGCGTTGTCAATTAAGTTTTTAAGAATCTGCCAGAGCCTAGTCTTATCACCGTATAAAAACCACGGCACGTCAGCAGCAAGGTCTAGCAGTATTTCAATTTGTTTTGATTCAATCCTATCGACACCGATAAGAAAAGCATTAGAAATAACTTCTTCTAGGCTGAAATCCTCGTTGATGAAATCAAGTTTTTCGGCTTCGATTTTAGAAAAATCTAAAATATCGTTTATGATTGAGAGTAGATTTTTTGCAGAGAAATTAACTTTTTTCAATAAATCATCATTTTCGGCAGTTTGTTTTTTTAGGAGTGCGACTTGAGTCAAGCCGATTATTGCATTCATCGGGGTACGTATTTCATGACTCATGTTTGCTAAAAACGAACTTTTTAAATGATTTGCATCACGCTCTTTTTCGGCGGCACTTCTTAAATAATTCTCTTGCAATTTCTGTTTCGAAATATCTTGACATATAAAAATGCAACTATCCTGACCGTGGTAAACAATTTCGCTTGCAAAAACCTGTAAACTGATTCGATTGTCCGATAGACTGTTGTAGTCATATTCAAAGTCTACATTGGTGTTCTCGGATTTTTTATTTTGAATGTAATGATTAGCGAAGCCAGATATTTCGGCCTTTAAAACATCAATGTCAAAAAGCTCTGACGACGAAAGATTTTGATAGATCACCTCATAGCTGTCGGATGAAATGATAAGCATGGGAAGCGGAAGTGTATCAAGCACACGCTGTAAACATACCTCGGCCATTCTTATGGCATCCTTTTGACGTTCAGATTCTTCTATGTCAACAGTCCACGCTGCAAACGCTTTTTGTTTTTCATATTCAACCTCGTTAAAATCAATATGAAAGCGATGGTATTCACCATTTTTCATTTTTAGTTTTGCAATTTGACCTTGAACTTTTTGTTTGCCATCCAATTGGTGTTGAATTTCATCACGCTGCTTTGGGCTTTCATAAACATCCCGCATCAAGCTGCCGACGCTCGCACCAATTTTGTTTTTCATCATTTCATTTGTTTCGATGATTGCACCGTCAATTGATAAAACATAACCCACAGGTGCATTGCCAATGGTTTTTTCTAAACGCTCTTTGACTTCGTTGATAATCAAATCCTTTTCGAGCAGTTCTTCGGCAGAGTGAAGGCTTTTTTGGATTTCTATGAGTTGGTTGTTTCGTCTGCGGAGCCTTAACGAAAATTCAAGAAGGATGCCTGATATTAACAAAACAAAGAAAATACAACTAGCAGCAATTGCTGTTTGGGTAGGGTACAATTCCCAAAAGTTTTTGCGTTTATTAAATCCTTCAAAGTCTTTTGGCAAGTGTGAATCGCTTATATTAAACTGATAAGCGATATTATAGTCAAATTTCCATTTGTTTAGAGTCTCGGCATGTTCGATTACAGGGATGTCAGATATTTTTGTACCATTTAGAATTTTTGCCGCTATTTGACCTGCCGCAAGCCCCTGTGAATAACCGTCCACAACATTGCCGCCAAATGCACCTGAACCAATAAAAGTCGACACCAAGCAAAAAATTGGTTTTTTGGCTACAGAATGAAGTGCCTTTGTAACTTCTGCTTCTGTTGCATACACGCCATTGCTGTCGGTGAAATAGGAGCCCAACAAAACAAGGGTATCATCATCAAGGCTTTCGACCTGTTTCAGTAGTGTGGCAAAAGGAACATTCTCATTGTATAAAAATTCAACATGAGTTTTAAAATTCTTGAGGTCATCCTCTATGTAGTGTTGCCATTTTAAGCCCGATGTTGTTTTGTCGTTGACGACCAATATTTTCTTTGTTTTTGGATAAATTTCTAACATCTCGTTAATTGTGAAGTCTGCGGCTACTTGTTCGTAGACTCCTGTTGTATGATCTTTTATTTTATCAATGATTTCGGGTGTATAGTCGTTAATACCGCACATGACTACAGGTATATCAATAAATAACCGTGAAAAATACTCATTTACAAAATCAAAAGCATCATTATCAGAGACAATCACAACGTCAGGCACACGTTCTAAAATACAGGTGCGGATAAGATTGCTCACCGCTAATTTTTGGAAGTCCTTATCTTGTATTCGTTTTAAGTCCAAAGGGAAATTATGATAAACCGTTTTTTGGTAATCAGTAATCCCTTGTTTTACACCTTCGATGGTTTGTTCCTCCCATGCGGTTTCAGAACTAAAGGAGGATATGTGCAGAACCATTTTCTCGTCTGTTTTGGATAGGTTTTCTTGGTTTTCAATTTTATCAAGTGTCGTATCCTGTTCCATTTCAGAATACACTTGAGAAATTTGGGTTGCAAGTGAAGCGAATTTATTATTTACATAGGTGTAAGTAGTTGGTGCTGCATAAACTTTTATGAGATTAACATCTAAAGGCTCAAGGGCAGAGGTTCGTGTGACAAAAACGTTGCTATCGCCATTTTTTACGGAGTCTATGGCTGTTTGCCTTTTCATACGGCTTATGATTGGTTTATATCCAAGTTTTTTTAAAGCGGCGTAAATGATTCTGTCGGTTATAATTGTTTCGTCATCAGAAACACTCACAGTGACTGTGCTCTGTGAAGCGGAGGCATATACTGGCAGGTTTGTATTTAAAATTATAATGAATAGCACAATATATAAAAGTTTTGTCTTCATTAATGTCCTCCGTCAATGCATATAGTCATACAAGTATATAATAACTTTTTAACAAAATCAATTTCTTTTGCAAAACTTCTCCTACAGAGCCACCTGTAGATTATAGAACTGCCTGTAGATGCCAGATTCATTTATTAATTTTTCGTGTGTTCCTTGCTGAATAATTTCCCCTTGGTTTAGTACATAAATCTTAGAAGCAATTTGGATAGTTGAAAGTCTGTGTGTACAAATAATTATGATTCTATCTTTTTGTTGTGACGCTAGACTGTTTATAATTTGCCACTCTGTTTCATAGTCTAGGGCAGAAGTGGCTTCATCGAAAATTAGGATGGGTGCATTCTTCAAAATTGCTCTGGCGATACAAATTCGCTGGCGTTGCCCACCTGATAAGTTTAGCCCATTTTCACCTACTTGTGTTTCGTATTGATTGGGCAATGCCATTATGAAGTCATGGCAAAAACTCTTTTTAGCAGATTCTATAATTTCTTCTTGGGTAGCATTTTGCTTGCCAAAAGAAATATTTTCGTAGATGGTACCGTCAAAAAGTTCATAGTCCTGTGAAACATAGGCAACAGCGTTTCGCAGCTGATTTATATGTAAATCCTTTATGCTTTTATCCGAAATTTCGATGGTTCCCTCATATGGCACAAACTGCATAATGCTTTTTAACAATGTAGATTTTCCTGAACCACTAGAGCCAACCAATGCAATAATTTCACCTGCTTTTGCAGAAAATTCTATATTGCTAAGAACCGATTCGCCTTCGTAAGCCGCACATAAATTTTTTATATGTAGAGAAATTTCCTTTTCTAATGAGCCTGTATTTTCTATTCCGAAGTTCTCACTTTCGTAGTCAAAAACTTCTTTAAGCCTTTCAACCGCCGCCAGTTGAAATTGCAAATCACTGGTGACATTGATAAGTCCAGAAACAATTCCCCTAATCTGATAGGTATATCGACTGACAAACATAACATCGGGCAAGGCAGCCTCTTTTAATGCCACAAGTACACAACCCAAAATAATTGGAAACGTTGAAAAGATATGGCTAAAAATATTTACAACGATGGAATATTTTAACCGCAAATGAATCTGTTCTTTTCTTGCAGAGAAAATTTGATCGGCAGCGTCTATGGACTTATTTTTCATTGTATCCTCAAGTGAAAATTGTTTAATGGTTGAAAGGCCAGCCAAAGCATTTGCAAAATTTTCGTTAAACAGCCCTAGTTTTTGTTGCACGGTCTGACCCGATTTTCTAAAAGGTCTTGAAAATAATTTTCCGAATACAGCGATAGGAATAGCAACCAAAGAGTAGAAGACACCCAACTGCCAGATTGTAAAGTACACGACAAACAAATAGCTAACGCCTAAAAAAATCGGCAATATTGTTTTCACTACAACGCTATCAATGGCATCAACAGCTACATCTATATCTTGGTTAAATCTTGCGATCATGTTTCCACTGTGTTCCTTTTGTAAAGTCAAAATGGGAAGGTTTAAAACCTTTTGTAACAGATCTTTTTTTAGTTCGGATTTTATGATAGAGGTAGATTTTACCCGAAGATATTCGATAATTGCCCCCGATATAGAGTGAATGAAAAAGCCTAGCACTGACAAAAATAAAGCCAGTTTTAAATAATCAAAGCTTCTGCTTTCGAAGCAGAGAAACAAATATTTAAAGGTCAAAGCATTTAACAATGTCGAGACAAACTGAAAAATAGCTGGGGTTAAGCGGCTAAATGTCCAAGAGAATTTGCAATGGTTTATGTATTTCAAAAACCAAAAATATTTATTTAAACCTGACATCTCGCTGCCTCCTTGTTTGTAAAAAGATTGAAGTAGACGCCGCGGTTTTCTAAAAGCTCTCTATGTGTTCCTGTCTCGATAATCTGCCCATCTTGTATTACCAAAATTCTATCGGCGTTTTTAATCGTAGAAAGTCTATGGGCGATTGTGATAACTGTTTTGCTTTTCATTAGCTCTTGTAGTGTTTGTTGCAGATAACTTTCGGTAAGGGCATCAAGAGAAGAGGTTGGTTCATCCAAAATCAAAATTTCGCTGTTTCGTAAAAAGGCACGAGCGATGCAAATTCTCTGCCGCTGTCCGCCGGAAAGTGTACAGCCCTTTTCTCCAATGACAGAATCGTATTGATTTGGCAAACTCATAATAAAATCATGAATACCCGCATTTTTACAAGCTTGATAGACTTCTTCATTTGAGCCAGTCATTAAGCCAGTTTTGTTTCCGTATAAAATATTGTTTAAAATAGTATCAGGAAAAAGAAAATTATCTTGTGCTACTACAGAAATTTTGTTTCGAATCGTGGGCATATTTTCTGCACACATTTCGACGGAATCTATTTCTACAGAACCTGTTTGAACTTTATAAAGTCCGCATAGCACTTTTACCAAAGTGCTTTTACCACAGCCGCTTGCACCCACAAGGGCAATGGTTTCCCCTCGTTTGACTTCTAAGTTAATATTTTTTAGGGCGACCTTTTCCGCTTGGCCGTGATATGAAAAGCTAAGATTTTTTATGGAAATCATAATATCAGAAGTTGAGACCGAATTTTTTACCGCAAAAGTTTCTTCGGATTTAAGTTCTAAGAGTTGGCAAACTCGCTCTGCACTTGCCTCGCCAGAACGAAATCCGATCAGGTATTGTTTGATATTGACGAGAATGCTTGAGACAAAACCGAAGGTGAAAATAAACACAATGTATTTGCCGGCTGTCAATTGGTTGTTGACAATTAGATAACCCCCGCCGAGCATAATCGAAATAGTTGGCAAGAAATACAAAAGACCGCTTAATGGCTCCATAAACGCTTGAAGCTTTCCTAGGCGGGTTTCGGCTTTGATAAAGTTTTCAAGGGCTTTTGAAAATTTTTCTTGCATCTGAGTTTGCAAGAAAAAAGTTTTAATGGTAATAACACCCGATAGAATATTCTTTAAAAGGCTATTGGCATTGCCTTGTTCCTTGCGGGAGATAGCCGAATATTTTTCTAAAGGCCGACTTTGCTTTAAACTTAAAAAGAAAGTTATTGGGATAAAAATAAATCCTAAAAGAGAAAGCCACAAGCTAACATTGATACAAATGGCAAGCCCAATTAAAAACATGATAAGATTACAATAAAAGCCAATCACAACCTGCAACCAAAAATTTGTTAATCCGTTTAAATCTCCCATTGTTCGGGACATTAAATCTCCTGTTTGAGAATTATTTAGCGTTTCAATGTCTATGGTAGTTGATTTTTGTGCCACTTTTTTTCTAATATTAGTAAGACCAATTTCAAGGGTCATATTAGAAAAATAAGTAGTGAAGATTATGGTTATGTACTCACCAACTGTGATGAAAACGATTGCCAAGACAGGTATCAAAACCTCTTTTATTCCAAGACTTGCAGAGTCTATCACCACACCAAAGAGATAACTTTCCACAACAAATAAGACACTCTGAATGGTAGCACTTATAAAGAGAAAAAATAAAGCCAGCCGAGGCATCTGGGATTGTTTGAAAAGTTGCCAAAGCCTTGAGGGTTTTTTCATGGGATGCCAACTTTCTTATATAAAGTCCTCATAAATTTCTACAATCTCATGGGCACGATGTAACCAAGTGTGGTTATCTTTCACTTTGTCAAAGGCAGTGCGGGTGATCTGAATGCGTAAATCGTCGTTTGCTAAATAAAATCTTATTTTTTCGGCTAAGCTGCCAAGATTTTCATAATCGTAAAATACGATGTCGTTGCCGTCGGAAAATTCATTTCTAAGATAGGAACTGGAATCCGTCATGCAAAGTGCACCACGCATCATGGACAAAAATACCCTCTCATGTGAGCCTTCTAAAAAGGTGGGCATCGTGTTTATCAATATTTTGCTTTTTTCAACGAGGGCACTACATTCACTATAGGAGCACTTGCCATGATTTATAAAGAGTGGGTGATCAATTAGATCAGTGGTTTCCCAGCCGTTTCCAACACAATTTACTTCTATGCCCGCATCTAAAAGAGAACGAACTACACGTATCTTTTTTTCTTTACGCCTGAACATATCTATCTCAAATGCAGCTAGGTTGATAATTGCTTCAATATCTTCTTCAGTATATTTGTGGCCTTGTAGCTTAAAAAAATCCTCCACACAGTTTTCAATGGTTTTGTCAAAGTGCTGCACGGAGTAGTAGGCGATTTTCTCAAAAAAAGCTACTTGGGAGGGTGACAAACTGTTTCGCAATTGGTCTATCGGGTCGGTTGGAAAAAGAGTATTACATACTAAAACTTCAATCGTACGGGGCCAATTTAATACATTTTCAAAATCGAAATTTATTTCTGCTCCGTGGGGTAAAAACACATTTTTGCCTTTTGGGCTACAGAATCTGTCTATGTACTTCAAATCATGTCGGTCAACCCATGCATGAATTATATTTTTGCCATTCATAATCTCGAAGGGCTCCATGTAAAATGGGTGATCTGGATTAAAGGAAATAAAAGGAATTTCAAAAAACTCGTAAATGGGAATATCATTATAGTCATAGGTTATTCCGTTGCCCACACAGGTAAAAAGAAAATCCCAAGGGCAGTTTTTGTTGTGGATTACGGAAGCCAGTCTATCCATATTTATAAATTCAACTTCGCAGCCGAGTGCCTCAAAACCAATCGCTATGTTCTCTACAAAAGTTGCTAGAACTGGATGACTCAAAGCAAGTGAGAAAATTGCAATTTTATAGTGCTTTTCTAAACGTGAAAAGTTGCCAATTTGTTGAAGGTTTACATTCACCAAAGTTATCACGATTCCTTTCGCTGCACTTTCTTGGCATAGTTGTATTGACAAGTGTATTCATACTATACACGAAACTTGATTTCCGTTCAATATCTTCTTTTGGAAACCAAAGTACATTGATTTTTGGTTCTGTAACAAGCAGAAAATCTTATGAATTTTGATTGGCAGAATTTAAAATTCAGCTTGAAAAATTTCTATTTTTGTAGTATTCTAAAGCGTGTGTTAGAGAATGGATACTTTTTATAATTATTGAAGCATATGGGCATAAGCAATACCAAAGAGTGATTTGAATCGTTTCATGGAGGATTTTGTATGGTCAAGAGAGAAAAATTTGCATTGGAGTTATCAAACGGCGTGCAAGCACGAAGTATCGCTGATATTAAGGAAAATTTTGACCTTGAAAAGATTGTGTTTTATTTTTTAAATGGCAAGTTGAGACTCTGGCTGGAAGACCGTTACTATGAAGAAGAAATGGCGGAGTTAGATGAAATAAGCCTAACTGACAGTGGCATGGGTCAAAAACTCTGTAGTGTGTTTAATGTCTCTTATAAGGAAACTTTTCTTGATGCAGAAGCGTCTCAAAGGCGAAAAGAAAAATTAAATAAATTAAAAAAGATAACCAAAGATGAAAAAATGTGGATAAAAGTTGACTTGGTTGCGTTCAACCAAGAAGAATTGGCTGAAATATATGATGATGGGGCAGAAACAATTTATCTGTGCGAAGGCACTTTCGACATACCTGTTTCCAAACAATCGATACAATACATAAACCTAGGCGATGCAATTATCAATTATAAAAAAAGCTCAAAGGCAGTCGGCAACTTCGAAAGCAGAGCTTCAACAGGTGATTATGATTACTTTTTTGATGCTGAGAACAGGAAGTTATATGTAAAAAAAGAAGAGTCAAGAGTCTTATTAGCAAAAAACGTTGATGAATATTGCACCTATGGAGACAAGGTATTTATTTATTGTCGTAATGAGTTGGACCCAACCCATTCGGAAGTTTTTCGTCTGACAGTTGATAATCCAGACCCCAACTTTTTGCTTCACATAGACCTCGACAGAACAGCGTATCGCAGCTTTATTTGTAACGAAAAATATTTATTTTGGGTTACCAGACAGAAACGTTTAAACTCTGACGGTGAAATTCTCCGCTGTAACCACAATGGTAAATTTTTAGAAGTTATGTCAAAGTCACCTGCACCAAGCTGCTTGCAAGTGAATTGTGATAATTTATATTTCACTCGCTCAAATGTGAATGGCATTTTCAAAATAGACTTAAACACTCGTCTGCAAGTCAAAATTTGTGATGCAAAAGCTTTTATTATTTATAATAACAAACTTTATTTTATAAAGGTTCCCATAACACCTAGATCGGTGGGGGTGGCTACCCAAACTTCTACCAAGGCGGTTTTGAGCCTGTTTAGTGCCGAGACAGATGGCACCAATGCAGAGGAAGTTGCTACGTTTCCAACACCGGCTGTTATTCGCAAGTTTGAAATTAAAAACGGACTTTTGATGATAGAAGAAGATGCGGGACGATTTGCATTAACATACGATTTGAGATAAACAAAAATAGTGCCTCCGAAATGGGATCATCTCGGAGGCATTTTTTTATTCCTTTTGCACTTTGCGGCACTGGTTTGGCGTTACGCCATAGGCTTTTTTAAACAGCGTGTAAAAATTGCTGCGACTGACAAAGCCTGTGAGCCGCATAACCTCATCTATGGATATTTGTCCAGAAAGCAGCAGTTCGTACGATTTTTGTAACCGCACGTTGCTGATAAAGTTTGGTAGGGACACCGCTTTATAGCTTTTAAAAATCTTGCCTAAGTAATACTGCGATAACCCAGCTTGCTTTGCCAAGGTTTCCATTGACAAATTCACGTCGCCATAGTTTTTCTTAATTTCTTCTTCTACAAGCAAAACGATTTGGCTGTGGCGAGAGTCTTTCTTTTCTTCCATGTCGGCATGGATCCCATCAAACAAGGTAAAAAAGAATTCCTGCATTTTATCGAGTGTTTCGATGGAGCGGATTGTAGTCAAGCTTTCATTGAAATTATAGTTTACGATTAAATTTTGGTTGTTCTGAAAACAGATTTCCATGACATTGTGAACGGCAAGCAAAAAACGCAATAAATACACTTGAATGCCTGTGCTGCCATAGGACGCAAGTTGTACCAGCAGTTCAGAAAGCCCAGCTTTTGCTTCGTCTATGTGGTCAAGCGTAAGTGCTTCACAAATTTGTTTTTCTTTGTCAATAGGGTAGGTGAAGTGCTCACGCACTGCTCCGTTATAAAACAACACACAGCCATACCCTTTTAGGAACCTATCAAAACTTGCCTCAAACAATTCCTGATAGGTGTTTAACGATTCACTCAAAGTAAAATACACTTGACTTACTACGATTGAAAACGAAACATTCAAATGCATCTCCATATATTTAAAGTAGCATGAAAAAATATCTCGCAAACGTTCGTCGCTCTCTGGTTGGTCGCCATCATAGGTAAGAATTGCTATAATCTGGTCGTCACCAGAATCAATACATTCGCACGGCATACACGCCGAAAGCATTTCTGTTAAAATATTGGTAGCCGCATACTTAATTAACTTTCGTTCCTCATAGTTGTTCCCACGGCAAAAATCGCTGTAGCCGTCCACTCTTAAAAGTATTTGGAGAAAGGAACCTTCGTCTTTTAAATCAATATTGAACTGTTTGCGACTGTTTCCATTTTTTGTTGTATGTCCCATAACAAGACTCTTTAAATAATCATTTCTGGCATCGACATAGTTTTCTCGGTTTTCAGCCTTTAACTGATTGTTTTCCATGTACATATATTGCCACGGCACATAGAGCCGTCTCGAAAAGTAGAACACACCAAGTCCGCCAAACAACAAAATGGAAAGTGCAGTAAGGCAAGTGACAGCCAAAATACCCTGAAAGCCGCCAATGACATAGCTGTATGGCTTGAGCAATACAAATTTCCAACCCGGCATACTCGAAGACGCATAATGAACAAGCGTGGCTTCGCCGTCAATTTTCATTTTGAAATCGCCACTGGTTTCTGTTGCGTTTAGAACTCTCTGGATATAGGGTAAGTCGCTTAAATTTGTGCCGATTGTATAGTTGGTGTCACGGCTGACCAAGTTTCCTTCGGCGTCAATAACAAAAATATGGTCGCCGTTTTTATTAAGTGAGTCCAGTGTTGCCCCAAGCCAATCTTCATCAAAATTAAGCACAATCGCCTCCGTTGCACCACCGTCTTGTTCGGTTGAGTCCGAAAACACGTAGGTGTACACATTGGTGTACTGCGAAGAATACAAACTATTCATCGGATACATCAAGCTTGGCACACTGCGTGCAAAAAATCGGCTGCTGTTGTCCTCTGAAAAATTTGCAATTAAGTCATTGACACCACTGTCTGAAAAATTATTTTTGTCATACTTTCCTTCGTAACTTGGAATAGCAAAATAATCATTGCCATTGTATATGTACACAGAAGATAAAAACGGATAAATACTTCGGTAAAGGTCGACTGGCTTGATGTATTTATCATAGTCAACAACTGCCAAATCTTTAAACAGCAAACCTTGCACTGCTTTGTCAAAGAAAATCTGCACAGCCAAGACCCGTGCTGTCTTACGCATAAACTCAGCGTCTTTTACAGCCAGCTCCACTTTTTTCTCCATGTCCTTTAATTCTTTTTCAAGTGCAGTTGTTTTATGTAATTGGTATGAAATTGCTGCTTGCACGATAAGCACAAGTGCAATGCAAACCAAGAAAGGCAGAAATATTTTTGTGATACCGACTGGTCTGTAGACAAATTTTCCAAACACGTAAATCCCTCCGTCTGGTACGCTTCAAAATGCAGTTTAAACTTTGAAGCATCACCCATTTCTATTCTAGTGATTTTTTTATAGATTGTAAACAAAATTGTGAAAAAAATAAACAAATTTCTCGTTTTTCAACACGAAATCACGGAAACAGTACATTTTCTTAAAATTAGAACAGTGTTTTCTTCGAAAAACGTACACTTTTGATAAACTAGGTATTGTATTTTTTCTGAAATATTATACAGTATACGTAAGTCACAAAGAACCATTTGTTTTTATCATTCCAAATTTGGAGGTGCTGCGTTTGCAAAAATCTTTGCACTACAAAAAAAACTTGCAACTTTTTATTCTGGCATTGCCTGCACTACTTGTTATTTTAGTTTTTAATTACTTGCCAATGGCAGGCATTTTTATCGCTTTTAAGAACATCAATTTCCGTGACGGTATTTTGGGAAGCCCTTGGGTTGGTTTTGAAAACTTTAAATTTTTCTTTACCTCAAGCGATGCATGGGTTGTCACGAGGAACACGCTGGCATATAATTTATCTTTCATTATAATTGGTACGTTGGCGGCGTTGCTCTTTGCTATTTTGTTAAACGAAATTGCCAGCCGCACCATGTTGAAAGTCTACCAGACGGTTTTCTTTTTCCCATATTTCTTTTCATGGGTAATCGTTTCGTATATGGTGTATGCTTTCTTTGCACCAACAGGAGTTTTTGTTGGCTTCTTGGCACAGCATGGCATCAATATCACCGATTTTTACACCAATGCAAAGTATTGGCCGATTTTTATACCGCTCTTGTTTATTTGGAAAGGGCTGGGTTACCAAAGTATCATTTATTATGCCGGCATTTTAGGCATATCATCTGAATATTATGAAGCCGCAAGCATTGATGGGGCAACAGGTATTCAATCGGTTCGTTACATAACATTACCGCTGCTTGCACCACTGATTTCAACACTTACGTTGCTTGCACTCGGAAAAATTTTCTATTCGGATTTTGGTTTGTTCTACTTTGTACCAAGAGAAGTGGGTGCGTTATTCCCTACCACACAGGTAATCGACACGTATGTATTCCGTATGCTTAAAACTTCTGGAGACATTGGTCTTGCCGCAGCTTCAAGCCTTTATCAATCTATTGTCGGCTTTGTACTGGTTATCGTGAGCAATTACATCGTTGGGCGATTTGACAAAGAAAATACTATTTTTTAAGGAGGGCAGACAAAAATGGTAAAAGCTAACTATGCACGGATTCTCATACACGCTTGTTTCATAATTTTTTGTTTGCTGTGCATCATCCCTCTGGCGGCTATCATTGGCATTTCGCTTAGCAATGAAACAGACATCAACACGCTAGGTTATCACATTATACCGCCAAACATTGATTTTTCTGGCTACATTTATGTTTTAAATCAACCCAAGCAAATTTTAAACGCATACAAGGTTTCCATTGCGGTTTGTCTTGTGGGAACAGCACTTTCGCTTATGTTGACGGCTGGTCTTGCGTATACTTTATCCAGACGAGATTTTCAACTTCGTAAACCTGTTAATTTCTTTGTGTTCTTCACTTTGCTTTTTAACGGCGGACTTGTGCCTTGGTACATCTTGATTACAAATTATTTGCACTTGAAAAATACATTTTGGGTTATGATTCTCCCTTATGCGGTTTTGCCTTGGTTCGTGTTTCTCTTGCGGACGTTTATGTCAAAAATACCACATGAAATCGTTGAGTCTTGTAGCATTGACGGTGCAAGTGAATTTCGTATTTTCTTTCAAATGATATTGCCGCTTTCAAAACCAGGTCTTGCAACTATTGGACTTTTGACCGTGTTGCAGTTTTGGAACGACTGGTGGTTAAGCCTGTTGTTCATTGAAAAGGAACATCTCGTACCATTGCAATTTATGTTATACCGCATTATGTCAACGATTGAGTTTTTAACCAATTCCTCAAACGCAATGCCCGCCAATATGCAGACAGGCGTTTTACCACAGGAATCGGCACGTATGGCAATGGCAGTTTTAGCAGCGGGACCCATGCTCTTTGTATTCCCATTCTTTCAGCAGTATTTTGTAAAAGGTCTGACAGTTGGGTCTATAAAAGGCTAAATCAATACATATTAAAATTATAAGAGGAGGATTTGAATGTTAAAATTTAAAAATGTTATCGCCGTATTATTAGCTGGAGCAATGCTTGCAGGCTGTGCACCAAAGGTTGCAGAACCAGTCGCTACCGCACCAGCACAAGAACCAGCAGTCGCAGCACCACAAGAGCCAGCGGCACCAGCAGCACAACCAGCAGCAGAATTAAAACCAGTTGAATTGACTTGGTACTTTGTAGGGCCATTCCCACAGCCAGACCAAGACGCGGTTTTTGCCGAGTTTAACAAAAAGCTAAAAGAAAAAATCAATGCCACAGTTAATTTTATTCCAGCAGGTTTCCAAGATTATGACCAAAAAATGAAAGTTATCATCGCAGCTGGCGAAGATTATGACATCTGCTTTACTTCGAACTGGATTAACAACTACAACTTAAACGCTTCAAAGGGTGCTTTTATTGAACTTGATGAATTGCTTCCACAGTATGCACCAAAAACATTTGCTCAAGTATCTAAAGATTTCTGGGATGCAACCAGAATCGGCGGAAAAATTTACGGCGTTATCAACGAACAAATTTCTGCTCGTGCACCTACATACGGTGTGAACACTGCTCTTGCTGCAAAATATAACTTTGATGTAAATTCAGTTGCAAAAAATGACATCAGCGGTTTTGAGCCACTTTTAGCAGCAGCAATCAAAGACAATCCAAAGAGCTATTTCTACTCGGATTTTGACAACCCAGCGTACTTCAAACAAGACTTTATTGCAGGTTGGAACATTCCTGGTGCAATCTATGCAGACGATACACAAACAAAAGTATTTAATCAATTTGAGTCTCCAGAAGTTGTAAAATATATTGACACACTTCGTGACTTCAATGCAAAAGGCTTTATGAACCCAACAGAAGTTATCGCTCAAAAATCTCTTGACGGCGATGTTACAAGCGGCAAACAAATTGCAAAAATGGATGGAGCTTACAAACCAGGTGTTGACGTAGCAGAGCGTATCCGTTACAAAACAGACATCACTGACGTTCCTGGTGGCGAACCTGTTTTAACAACAGGTGGTATCACTGCTACTATGCAAGCAATCAGCCGTAATTCCAAAAACCCAGAACGTGTCATGATGCTTTTAGAAATCATGAACACAGACCAAGAAATGTATAACTTATTAAACTTTGGTATCAAAGATACACACTTTACAATTGACGCAGAAGGCTTTATGGTAAAAGAGGGCGACGCAGCAGCAAAATATGCTCCTGGTGTTCCTTGGATGTTCGCTTCAAACTACATGGCTTATGTAGACAAAGGTATGCCTAAAGACGTTTGGGATCAAACAAGAAAAATGAATGCAGATGCAAAACGTTCTCCACTCATCGGCTTTAACTTTGACCTTGACCCTGTAAAAGCAGAAGCAGGACAAAGCTCCGCTGTTATTGAGGAATATTACAAAACACTTGCACGTGGTATCGCAACAAAAGAGCAGTACAACGAGTTTATTGCGAAACTTAAAGAAGCCGGTGCAGACAAAGTTGTTGCAGAAATGCAAAAACAAATTGATGCTTGGAAAGCAACAAAGTAATGAGTTAAAAAACAGTATCGTGGAGCCTTGTGAATGCCAATACGGCTTTGCAAGGCTTTTCTTTTACAAACAGAAAGGGGACTTACAATTGAAAACATTAAGAATCGGTTTAATCGGTGCAGGCGAACGAGGTGCGAATAGTTATGCACCGTATGCGTTAAAATTTCCACACGAAATGAAGTTTGTAGCGGTGGCAGAACCACGTGCAGATAGAAGAGCCGCTTTCGCAAGCAACCATGGCATAGCAGATGAAATGTGTTTCGATGACTGGCGTGGGCTTCTAGCAAGCAAGCCAGACTTAGACGGCATACTGATTGCGACCCAAGACAAGCAACATTATGAGCCGACCATGGCGGCACTGGAAGCGGGCTATCACATTTTATTGGAAAAACCAATTGCCGAAACAATTGAGAAAACAACAGAAATGATAAACAAAGCGAAAGAAAAAAATCGCTTGCTGATGGTTTGTCACGTTTTACGCTATACAGATTTTTACCTCGAAATTAAAAAAATAATTGATAGCGGCAAACTTGGCAAAATAATGAGCCTTGACCAAGTGGAGAACATTGGCAACTGGCATTATTCGCACAGCTATGTGAGGGGCAATTGGCGTAAATCTGCTGACAGCTCACCAATGATTGTTGCCAAAGCCAGCCACGACTTAGACATCCTTAATTTTTTGGTAGGCAGCAAGTGCACACGTTTAAATTCGTTTGGCTCGCTTTCTTATTTTAAGAAAGAGAACTGCCCAGAGAATGCAGCAGAACGATGCACCGCTTGTTTATATAACAAAGAATGTAATTTCTCAGCTTATCGCTATTTAACGGATTGGCCAAACATGAACGTGTTTAAAGGCATTGTTATGCGGACGGACGACAACGATGCATTTGTGAAAAATTTAGAAACAAGTCCATATGGACGTTGTGTATATCAATGTGACAACGACGTTTGCGACCACCAAGTCGTGTCGATGGAATATGAAAACGGCACAACAGCAACGCTTTCGGTGTCGGCATTCACAAAGGACACAAAAAGGCAACTGAAAGTTATGGGAACGTTAGCCGAGCTTGAGGGCAGCATGGAAGAAGATTATTTTGAAATCAAACATTTTGGCAGCGGAAAAGTTGAACGCCATAATCTACAGGTGCCAAAAACCATGCACGCTGGCGGAGATGAGCGAATCATGTCGCACTTCGCACAAGCAATCAGAAACCCAAGTGACCAGAAATATAGTGCAGAGTTTTCACTCATGGGTCACGCTATGGCTTTTGCCGCTGAGGAATCCAGAGTTTGTGGTGGGAAATTAGTAACGTTTTAAAAACAGAAGTTTGGGGGCTGTCTCGATAACAATGAGATAGCCCCCTCGAATTTTATTTTAAATCCCCAATTGTTTTTTGAGATTGTAAGAGTTATAATCCCATGTAACATGATCGTAGGAGGGCTTAGCATGAATAGAAGAATGTTTCAAAGCACACCCCATGACACAGAAATAGATATGAGCAGAATCGAAATTCTAGACAAGCACTTGGATTCTTTAATAGAAGAAAAAAAGCTTGTCGGTGCTGCTTATGCTGTATCTCATAAGGGCAAAACCTTTGCCAGTGGGTACAGCGGTTTTTTGCAAAATGGACAAAGCGTGCCCATGCCAGAAAATCCAGTGGTGCGAGCTGCATCGGTTACAAAAATGTTTACAACGGTTGCCATCATGAAATTAGTGGACGACGGAAAAATTATACTTACACAGCCTGTCTCTGATTTTATTGAGGAATTTAAACAACCACCACATCAAGACGTAACGATTCTACAATTGCTCACCCATTCATCAGGATTCTTTTTGGACTGGGGCATTGATTATAACCACCCAAATAAGGCGTCTGCGTCAGAACTGGTTATGACAGCCTATGATAAGGGCGATACAAACTGGATCAAAGCGGTGCTTCGAGCACCAAGAAAAGCAGAAGCAAACAAAGAGTATGCTTACGCTTCGGTTGGATTTTCGATTCTTGGTGAAATCATCAGCCGTATGACACAAACGCCAGCACACGAGTACATAGAAGAAAATATATGCAAGCCACTCGGCATGTTTGAGACGAAATTTAATCTCACACCAGAAATGTGTGACCGCTTGATTTTGACCGATAATATTGAGGACTGGAAAACACGTTTTAAAGAAATAAAAAGCAACACACCGCCAAAGCCGTCTTATAGGGATAATGTTCCTCAAACTGCAAGCGGACTTTTTTCTACACTGGACGATTTAATAAAATTTGGAAACATGATTGCTTATTACGGAAGTTTTGCAGGTGCTCGTATCATCAGTCGCAAATCAGCGGAAAAGATGTCAGAGAACCATACAAAACTCCCAAGTTATTGTTGGGGACAGAATGGGGTCATTCGCCCTATGGCACTTGGGTTTGAATATTTTGAAGGCGGCAATCAAATTTATTCAAATGGAACATTATTCCATGAAGGTTCGGGTGCAATGGAAATTGTAATCGACCCACACGAGAAATTGGTAGACGTATTGTTTGTTCCATTTGCAGGAGGGTGGGTATCAAAAGCACTCATGAACTCACACAATATCATATGGTCAAGCTTAGTTTGAGTTGGTTCATGCATCAGATGAGAATTTTACAAGCGGTTAGTATTGTCACTTTTAAAGAGTGGTTTGCTTACCGCTTTCATTCTATGATTTCGATTTTGGTAAGACCGTTGTTTTTTCTGGTGCAGTATACCATCTGGACAGCCGTATAC
>JAVBKL010000137.1:0-9782 GCA_031554055.1 Eubacteriales bacterium
CAGGAGATCGTATTGACAAAAGTATTGACCTTTATAATTATCGAATTGAGGGAACAAATGGGCTTACCCACAACGTCGTTGCTTATAACGAGGAAACAAACACCGCAACGATAAGAATGTTGGGATGCGGAGGAAGTAAACTGAACGGTAAAAAGGTTTCGGTTCATGTGCAGTCGTTTTTAAGCAAAAAACAGCACTTTGATAAATTTGATACAGGAATAAGAGTGGAGGATATATTGCAAGCAGAAGAAATGGTTCAGCTTGATATGAACAATATTCCGGGTGGCGGCGGTGATCTATTTGATTCACTTAGAAGCGAAGGATTCATTGATATTTTAATGCCAGACCAGTTAAACATTCCACTAAACAAAATGGAGTTTGTCAACGTATCCAATATTGGAATCATTGATGGGCGGCTTCATGTTCAGCTCAGATGGCATCAAAAGGAAAATGGTAAGAAAAATATTGACGATCACGGATTTTTATATTTGGTTGATTCTTTGGGCAATGAATTTTCCCCGACGACTGTATATTTCGGAATGGAGAACGCTGAAAAGTCCAAGTATGGCAATGAGTATCAGGAGTATATTTTTGACGTAGACACGAAAAAACTTTCAGACTACAAGTTTTATGGCGATGATTTCACGAGTGCTGCCTATTATTTGGAAGGAAATTGGCAGACAACGTTCAAGATCAAAGCGGTAAAAGACAGCAAACAAGTTAGTTGCGATCTTGACTTAGGCGGCGTAAAAATAAAATCAGTCAGTGTGTCACCCATTGGAATTACTTTGTTAGGACAAGCGGCAGAAAGTATGAAAGACGTGGGTGCCGAGCAAGAGGATATTCAAATATCAATACCATCAATAGTTGATTTTTCTCAAAGCTATAGCACAATATCAAATTATGAGAAGAATGAAGTTATTATAAAATATATACCGTTTAAGCCTCTTGATGTGGACGTGATTAAAACAATAAATATTAATGGCATAGCTGTGGATTTTAAATAGTAATGCTTGGAACTAAAAAAAAGTCGGTAGAAGTTTTTCAGCTACCGACTTTTTTGAAACTTGTATTAAAACGAGAATGTTTCAGCTGGTGCATAGCCTTTTACATAGGAAACCGTTCCACGTTCCAAGCAAAACAGCGTAAGTCCGTTAGACTCAACAGTTGGGTAAACTGCTTTTACGCCCTCGGCTGCAGAATCATGAAAATGTTTGATTGTTTCTGCGTCATTCACGACTGTAGCATTGCCGTAGATTCGGAAAGTATATCCACTTGCATCACAAATAAAAGCGACTGATGGGTTTGCCAAAATTTGTTTCCAAACATTTTTGAAAGAGGAAGTGAAAAAGTAAACTTTACCATTTTCAATTCCTTGCAGTTGCCAGCCACGAACATCGGGACAATTTTGTTCATCTACTGTAGCAAAATAACCTGGTGTGTGAACTGGTACGAGCTCTTGAAATTCTTTAAAATTCATAATATGACCTCCAAAATATATTGACTAGGCAACAGGTGTTGCTATAATGATAGTAGCATATTTTAATTTTCGGGACAACCATCAAATTTTTAAAAATGTTGTTTAGGTGATAAAAATAAAAATTTGCTTATTATGAGGCTCTTTGTTGCATATTTTGCCATATGTAAGTGATGTTTATTTTGACAAATTGACAGATAAGCAAAAGGAAATGTGGATTTGCACAATCAGCTATTCGATTATGGGGATTTCAATTGAGTATGCAGAAAAGTTGACCGACGAAATGATATTTGATGAGATTGAGTTATTTCTTAAATTAGTGAGATAGGAAAGGATTGAAAGAGTATGAAAAATGTTACGAAGTTTAAAATTTTACGTTCAACAACCGATGTATATGAAGCATTTGTTGACCCAACAAAAATTTGCAATTTTTGGTTCTCCGGAAGCTCTTGCCGTTGGGAGTCAGGCAAAACAGTTACACTTGAGTTTGTGGAGTATGGTGCTCCTGGTTTTGATATTAAAATTCTAGAAGCTGTGCCTGCAAAAAAAATTATATTCGTTTGGGGCGAAGAGGGTTTGGAAAATACAGTTACCATTCTTTTTGCAGAATTTGAAATGGGAAACACCATTATCGAAGTAATCGAGACAGGTTTTAGCGAGAGCGACCCTGATTTAACAGCCAAGCTTGTTGGAAACAAAGAAGGCTGGGTGTATATGCTCACTTGTCTGAAAGCGTACATGGAAAACGGGGTCAATACATTGCGTGTGGGCTTGGTGCATGAAATTTACGGAAATTAAATGGAGCCGGTGTATACCGACTCCTTGCAAGACTTTATACGAATACCGAAGTATTTTTTTAACTGATGTTAAATATAAACCTTGCTAAGTGTAGTATAAGCAAGGTTGGCGTTGTTTATACTTGTAAATAATTACCATTCGGATAAAATTGATTTGTCAGCCGCAACTCGATTTACAATTTCTCGACCAGAGCTTACATTGTCAAACGTGCCTTTGGAAATCTCTGATACAACGGCACCAAGCAACTTTTCGTAGTACGCCTCTGGGGTTATGTCGGCTGTGGTTTGGTAAAAATGTTGTTGGCTAGAACTTGATGCAATGCTTGCGTACTCGGTTTTCACGGAATCAATTAATTCTTGACGTTTCATGAAATATGCACTCCTTCTAATTCGAATAGAATTTTATGAAAATTGGGGCAAAAGCACAAAGATTGTGTTTTAGCCCCAAATTTGAATAACTATCTAGATTCAAAACTTGCACATTCAGTTTCGGATTTCATTCTTGCGTCTGATGGTACAGTGTTTCCCACTGTTATGTCATGTAGCGAGCAATACGACATGTTGTCGTTGTATCTGCAAGAGCTTACATTACATTTAATTTCTTGTCCAGCCATTTTTAACACCTCCTAAAAGTAGTCTCATTAATTATTTACATAGATTTAAAGTTTTATACAAAAGATATAGCAACAAAAATTGGAGGGCAGCTATGAAGATATTTGATTTTACCACAAACGAAAAAATTGTTCTTAAAGGAAAATTGCCCGATTTAAAAGATAAACCGATTATAATCATTTGCAAAAGCTCCGAGATTTGTGAACTTGCAACCACCTTTGGGTTTGACGACAACTCGATTCTTGAATGTATGAGTTATGATGAAGACATTCGGTTTTTGTCCTATGCCGACTATGATTTTATTAGCTTTATGTATTTTGCCATGCAAGACAAGCGGCTCGTTTTTCACGAATTGAATGTTTTTGCGAGTGAGAATTTTCTAATCATTGTGCTGCCGGAAGACAATGAAAGAAGCTATTTTGCTTCGCTTGAACAGCTTCTCGATGAAAAATTTGAGCTTGCGAAAGACCAGAGCAATGGCGTTGTTAGAATGTATTATTATTTGTTTGATCGGATCTTGTCAGATTTTTCTACCACTCTCGAACAAATTGAGGACGAAATAAAATCCATAGAAAACAAGTTAATCGAGAAAGTTAGCGAAGAATATTTTTTCGAGGCGTATCGAATTAAGGAAATGATTTACATGATTAAAAAAATACTTAGGGCAAGCCTTTACATTGGTGACCAGTTTATTGTGAACGAAAGCAAAATTATTCCGCCAGACCATATCAAACATTTTAGAAACATAGACTTGCGAATCAATAAGCTCTATGACTTTGCAATAAGTTTACAGGAATTTGGTAACCAGCTCATTAATTTATACGAGAGCCGAGTGGCAATGAAAACAAATGAAATCGTGAACAAGCTGACGGTTTTTACTATTTTTTTCGGGCCACTAACGGTTATTACAGGAATTTATGGAATGAATTTTACGCATATGCCGGAACTTGGTTTTGTTTTTGGGTACCCCATGGCTCTTTGCATTATGCTTGGGATAAGCTTGGGTATTTATTTTGTGTTGAAGAAGAAAAAGTGGATTTAGAATCAGAAAAGCATCAAATGAAAAGAAAGTTATCAATTGGCTTGCAAATTTTTTAATTTGCTGTATAATTTTCATACAAAACTGTAACTTTATTTGAAAATTAAAAATCTTTGGGAGTGATTTTATGTACACAAGGGTAAAAGAAATTTATGAACAAACAGACGCTTTTTTAGGTAAAAGTGTGAACGTGGGCGGCTGGATTAAAACGCTTCGTGATAATAAGAATTTCGCTTTTATCGAATTGAACGACGGAACATTCTTTAAGAATGTACAAGTTGTGTTCGATACAAATTTAGATAACTTTAATGAAATCGTTAAATTGGGCGTTGGAGCGGCAATCAACGTGGTTGCGAATGTAATCGAAAGCCCCGGTTCAAAACAAAGTTTTGAACTCAAGGCGACTGAAATCACTGTGGAGGGTACATCACCAAGTGATTATCCATTACAAAAGAAGCGTCACACGCTTGAATATTTGAGAACAATCGCACACCTTAGACCACGCACCAATACATTTGCGGCAGTGTTTCGGGTGCGTTCGTTAGCATCATTTGCAATTCATCAGTTTTTTAACGAACGTGGGTACGTCTATGTGCATACTCCAATTTTAACCGGTAGCGACTGCGAAGGTGCGGGAGAAATGTTCCAAGTGACCACCATTGACACAAAAAATCCAAAAAAATTGCCAACAGGAGAAATTGATTACAAAGAAGATTTCTTTGGCAAAATGATGAGCCTTACCGTAAGTGGGCAGCTTTCTGGAGAGACGTTTGCTATGGCGTTTAGAGATATTTATACCTTTGGGCCAACCTTTCGGGCAGAAAATTCGAACACGGCAAGACACGCAGCCGAATTTTGGATGATGGAGCCAGAGATTGCGTTTGCAGATTTGAATGACTTAATGAACATGGCGGAAGAAATGCTGAAATACGTCATTGGTTACGTGCTAGAAAAAGCACCCGATGAAATGCAATTTTTCAACAGTTTCGTTGATAACACAGTTTTAGAACGTTTGTCAACTCTCGTTCATTCCGAATTTGGAAGAGTGACTTACACCGAAGCCGTTGAAATTCTTAAAAAAGCGGATGCAAAATTTGAGTATCCGGTAAGTTGGGGTATGGACTTACAAACAGAGCATGAGCGTTATTTATCAGAGCAAGTTTTCAAACGCCCTGTTTTTGTTACGGACTATCCAAAGGAAATTAAATCTTTCTATATGCGTCAAAACGAGGACGGAAAAACAGTAGCGGCAATGGACTTGCTTGTTCCGGGTGTTGGCGAACTGATGGGCGGCAGCCAAAGAGAAGAGCGTTATGATGTGTTGCTTCAAAAAATTGAAGAACTTGGCATGAACATTGAAGATTATTGGTGGTATCTTGATTTACGTAAATACGGCTCGGCAAAACATTCGGGATTTGGGCTTGGCTTTGAGCGTTGCATCATGTACTTAACAGGAATTACAAACATTCGTGACGTAATCCCATACCCAAGGACTGTTGGCTCTGCGGAATTTTAAAATAAATAAGTGGGTGTAAAATGAAAGCATATGAAACCATAAAGAGCGTGAAGCACTATAGCGGCAGTTTTTTTGAGGTTGTGGAAGATACCATTTCGATGCCGGACGGCAATCTAGCAAAGAGGGCAGTTGTTGTCCGTGGAAATGCGGCGGCAATCATTCCTGTTGACAAAGATGGAAACATAATTTTTGTTAGACAATATCGCCACCCAGCCAAGCAAATGGTTTTGGAAATTCCAGCAGGAATGTTTGATCGTGACGAAGAGCCGTTGACTTGTGCGGAACGTGAACTTACGGAAGAAACAGGATTTATTGCGGGCAAAATGACTTTTGTGACAAAGATGTATATATCCATTGGGTTTACGAACGAGATGATTTATTTGTATCTCGCAGAAGATTTAACTGTTGGGGCTCAAGACTTGGACGAAGACGAGTTTGTTGAAGTTGAAAAATATTCACTTGACGATGCCATCGAGATGATTTATGACGGAAGAATTGTGGATTCAAAAACAATGGTTGGTCTTTTGGCTTACAAAGATTTAAAAAATAAAAAATCATAAAATTTACACCCTCTCATATCTTGTATGGGAGGGTGTTGTTTTATGAAATATAAAAAACATAAGAAGTTCAAGGCTACAAAAAGACAAGCTATCGTTTTCATTCTCATTATTTCTATGTTTATTGGAATCTGTGCCGGAGCAACAGCGGCTTTATCTATGAGCGGTACAAGTTATACCATGGTCACGCAAAACCTCGCCGATTATCTAAGAAGTTTTAATACACTAGGCGAAAACTCAAACAAAATGGACATCTTGCGTGAAAGCACCGTTAAATATTTTAAAATATTCGCAATCATATGGTTACTTGCGTTTTTGCCAACAGGTGGCAAACTTCCGATTGGCGGATTTATTGCGACGCTTCTCGTTGGGTTTCGAGGGACGGCCTATGGTTTTGCGACAGCAACCTTAATCAGAAACTACGGTACAGCTGGTTCCATTTGTGCCTCAATTTTATATTTACCTCAAAGTCTAGTTCTGATTCCGGCGTATATTTTCACGGCGTATAGCTGTGTAGACTTTGTTTTGCGTGAAAAAACTGGGGTAAACAAATACGTGCTCGTTCTCATCATAGGATTTGCGGTTAGTATGCTTGTTGGTTTCATTGACGCTTTTATTGTTCCGGGACTTGTGAGAAATTTATTATGATAGTTTGATTCTATGGTAAACCTTTTTCCCTTTTTGAATCATAAGAGAGCCGTCTGTAAAATCGGATGCTTTTACTACATGGTTCATATCGGAGATTGTTGCATCATTTATTTTTATTCCACCTTGTTGAATCAGTCTGCGACCTTCGCTTCTGGTTGGGATAAGCTTTGCTTGATCGAGTAAGTCAATGATGCCAAGACCACTTTCAAATAAGTCAGAACCAAATTCACTCGTTGGAATGTTTTCAGAATCCGCGCCGCCAGCAAAAAGTGCTCGAGCTGCCTCAAGAGCTTTTGTTGCTTCTTCCTCCCCATGAACAAGTTTTGTTACTTCAAACGCAAGAATTTCTTTTGCTTTATTAATTTCGCTGCCCTCTAGTGCACTCAAGCGGTTTACTTCGTCCATTGGGATAAATGTGAGCAATCTCAAACACTTATTTACATCGGCATCGTCAACATTTCTCCAATATTGGAAGAACTCGTATGGGCTGGTTTTGTTCGCATCTAGCCACACAGCACCTTTTAAAGTTTTGCCCATTTTGATTCCATCGCTAGTTGTAAGTAGAGAAGTTGTGATTCCAAAAGCTTCTCCAGCACCGATACGGCGAATGAGTTCAACACCGCCAATGATGTTCGACCATTGGTCATTTCCGCCCATTTGGAGTTTGCAACCATACCGACGGTTTAATTCCAAGAAGTCGTAGCTCTGCATAATCATGTAATTGAGCTCAAAGAATGTAAGCCCACGCTCATATCTTGATTTGTAGCAGTCAGCCGTAAGCATTCTGTTTACTGAAAAATGCACGCCGACTTCTCTAAGGAAGTCTACATAGTTTAAGTTCAAAAGCCAATCGGCGTTGTTCGCCATAATCGCTTTGCCATCGGAAAAATCTATGAATCTCGCAAATTGTTCTTTAAAACGGTCAATATTGTGGTTAATTTCCTCGACTGTCATCATCTTACGCATATCGGACTTGTCAGATGGATCGCCGATCATTCCGGTTCCGCCGCCCATTAAGCAAACAGGGATATGTCCGGCTCTTTGCATATGCATGAGTGTCATGATTTGCACAAAACCACCAGCTGTTAGGCTGTCGGCGGTTGGGTCAAAGCCAATATAAAATGTGAGTTTCTCCTTGCCAAGCAATTCTCTTACTTCTTCTGCGTGGGTGCTTTGTTCAATAAAACCACGCTCGGTTAAAATATCGTATACGTTCATACTTTTCATTCCTTTCGAAATTATCAATTCTTCTAGCTAAGTTTACATATATTAACAATGACTTCAACAGTTTTTTCCATTGACTCAACAGCGATATATTCGTATGGGCCATGGAAATTATGTCCGCCTGTGAAAATGTTTGGACAAGGCAATCCCATAAAGGAAAGTCTTGCTCCGTCTGTTCCGCCTCGGATTGGAACAATGAGAGGGATAACATCAGCAGCGTCGTAAGCTTTTTTTGCAAGCTCGATGACATGGGGGTGCTCGTCAACTTTTTCTTTCATGTTAAAGTATTCGTCGTATAGGTTTAACTCGACGGTGTTGCTTCCATATTCTTCATTTATTTTATCAACTACGTCATATACAAAGTCTTTTCTTTGCTTGAATTCATCTAAATCAAAACAACGAATGATATAGTCAAGCTTTGCGGATTCAACTTCCGCTGTGATTTTGGTAAGATGATAAAATCCTTCGTAACCTTCGGTGCGAGCAGGGATTTCTAGTTCTGGAAACATATTTACTATGTCTAGTGCAATAAGACCAGCATTTTTCATGATGCCCTTTGCCGAGCCTGGGTGCACAGACTTGCCAGTGATTTTCATTTTCGCTCTTGCGGCGTTAAAGTTTTCGAATTCCAACTCACCAAGTTCGCCGCCATCTATGGTATAGGCAAAGTCAGCTCCAAATTTCTCTACATTAAAGTGATTCACACCCTTGCCAACTTCCTCATCTGGTGTAAAAGCGATTTTGATTTTACCATGTAGAATTTCCTTATGGCTTATTAAATATTCCATGGCTGTCAAAATCTCAGCAATTCCAGCTTTGTCATCGGCACCAAGCAACGTGTTTCCGCTTGTAGTAATTAACGTTTTGCCTTTATAGCATTTTAATGAAGGGAACTCTTCGGTTGAAAGTGTAATGCTTTCATTTAACTTAATATCTTCTCCATTATAATTGACGTGTACAATAGGGGAGACACCAAGACCAGAAGCATCGGGTGCGGTATCCATATGTGCCAAAAAACCAATGGTTGGCTTGCTTGCATCTGTAGCGGGTAAAGTTGCGGTTACATAGCCGTAGCTGTCTAGTTCAACTTCGGACAATCCAATTGATTTACATTCTGCTACCAAAAGCTTAGCAAGATCAAGTTGAATGCTTGTAGAGGGAAAAGTTTCCGAATCGTGACTGGATTGCGTGTTGATGGTTACATAACTTAGAAACCTGTCTTGTACTGATTTCATTATATCACTCCATTCTTTGTTCTTTAATAAATATTACATGGAGTTTCGAATTTATTCAAGACTAAAAAAAGAAAGTGAAAAAAATAAAAAAACCTATTGACAAAGGTTGTCATCTGTTGTAGAATGAACAACGTTCGCTAGGCGCAATAAACGTATGGAGAGATGTCCGAGCGGTTTAAGGAACCGGTCTTGAAAACCGGCGAGGTGAAAGCCTCCGTGGGTTCGAATCCCACTCTCTCCGTTTTACTTTATGTCCTTGGAGAAATACCCAAGTGGTTGAAGGGGCTCGCCTGGAAAGTGAGTAGGCCGTTAATAGCGGTGCGAGGGTTCAAATCCCTCTTTCTCCGTTAGCTATTGCATAATGAACAGCTGAACTTGTCAAAAACTTGAATATGGAAAACTTTTCAAAAAAATAAAAAAGTTGTTGACAAAAGAAAATGAATATGGTAAGATAATTTTTGCTGCTCGACATTAACAAAAGGAGCAAGCACGAAGCACAAACCAAATACGGAATATCGAACATTGAAAACTAAATAATTATTACAAGAAAAATAAGAAGAAGAAACACAAAGCAATGTCAGTGCCAAGCACAGACAAACTTGCAGTTTAAGAATTTAAACTAGAGAGTTTGATCCTGGCTCAGGATGAACGCTGGCGGCGTGCCTAACACATGCAAG
>JAVBKL010000077.1:0-16504 GCA_031554055.1 Eubacteriales bacterium
TAATGAAAAAAATAAAAAGTCTACCAAGTGATACCCTTATTTTAAACGGTACATACATGGTCGATAAACAATCTCAAGAGGTGCCAGAAAGTGAAATTCAAGAATTGTTTATAGAAAACAGTTCTGTTCCTATTTTTGTTCTCAAAGCGACTAATTTGGGTGATGGTCAATTGGGTGGCAAGCTTGTGGAAAGCGAAGTCCAAGGTAGGGCGGCAGCAAATTTGATTGGTTCCATTTTTAGCGACAAAACGATTATGCCGCCTGTAGTTTTAGGCAAGGCTGACGAAAACAAGTGGCGTTTTGACAGCGAGGTAATGGAAAAATATTCTATAACCAAAGCGGAAATAAAAAAACTGGTAGATGCCGAACTGATACATGAAGTGGTTCCGCTTCGTGTATCAAATCCCTTGTTATTCTATTTAATCGTTATATTTATGTCCTCTTTGCTTATATTGGTTTTAACTTTTATTATATTAACGGTAACCAGAAGCAGACACAATAAGAAACTTGCCATGATTCAAAAAAGTTTGTTCTCGACAGAAGAACTCCTTGAAAAGGACAATGCAGTGAAAGACTTGAAGGAGTATTTTGAACGCTTAATTGACACATCACCTATCGGGTACGTTCTTGTTGTGGATGATGAGATTGTGGAGTGTAATAAATATGTTTCAAAATATTTTAATACGCAGTACAAAGACAAAACCTTAAGCGATGTACCTCTGCACGAGCTTTTGAGTGAAGCGGCAGTTTCCACTACTAAATCACTGAAAACTATAAACGGTGAGTATAAGCGGTTTTATTTAAGTTCTACTACGTTAGAGTTTAATAAAAAAGATGCGGCAATTGTTTGGTGCTTAGACACGGAAGAGTATGAAAGACAAAATGAAATGTTAAGTCAAATGCAGGCGGAGCTTGAGAAAATTTTGTCTACGCTGCCAACCGCTCTTGTAATTACCAATGCCAGTACGAATCAAATTAAGTTCTGCAACTCAATGTTTTTGGACTTGTTCCAAATCAATACATTAGAAGATGCACAGAAAATAAGCATGAATGAATTCTCCCCAACGGTTAAACTTACTTTAAATGAAAATAAAGTTTTGGTAGACGAAAAGAATCAAGTAACAAAGAAAAGTGAGTGCCAGTATACATTACTGAGTGGCACAAAAATTGATTCGCTGCTGGTTACTACACCGTTTTTGTATCAGGACGAAGAATGTATTATTAAGGTTATTGTTGATATCGCAGATAGCAAGAAGCGTGATAGTATGCTTGAAAACATGGCAGAAAAAGAACGTGAGGCAAATCAGCTCAAGAGCAGATTTATCGTGAACATGAGCCATGAAATTAGAACACCTATGAATGCTATTATAGGGCTATCCGAACTGCATCTCCTCAATACGAAGGACAAGACAACCTGCGAGGCCATAAGAAAAATCAACCAGTCGGCAAAATCTTTGCTCGCAATCATCAATGACATTTTGGATTTTTCTAAACTAGAGGCACAAAAACTAGAAATCCATGTTAGCCCATTCTATTTGGATGAGTTGGTATCCGAAGTATTGTCCTTTGCGGCTCAAAGAACGATAAAAAAGGATTTGGAGATTTTTGCCACTGTTGAAAACAGAATCCCCAATATTTTGCTTGGCGACAAAGTAAGAATTAGTCAAGTTCTGGAGAACGTTATTGGGAATGCCGTCAAGTTTTCAAAAGAGGGTACGGTATCAATTGGTGTAAGTATCGCTAACTTCCATGCACCAAACGAGTTTGATATTGCGTTTCGCATTGAAGATACAGGAATTGGAATGACCGAGGAACAGGTTGAAAAAATATTTCTACCCTTTGTACAATTTGATCAGGCAAGGGGTGAACAGCATAGCAGCACAGGCTTAGGAACTCCTATCGTTAAACAGCTTGTGGAACTTATGAATGGTAGTGTTTCCATTAAAAGTGAAGCAGGGCAAGGCACAAAGGTAGACATTGTGATTCCTTTAAATAGTGAAGTTGCCATGAGAGAAGACAATAGTGTGAGGCGAGTGGATTGTGTGCAAAACACTCACGATGCAGGTGCCTATGGCAAGTTTAAAAACGCTAGAATCCTGTTATGCGAAGACAATCTCATCAATCAGACAGTTGCTCAAGGAATTTTGGAATTGTTCGATACCTCCGCAACAATTGCAAACAACGGAGTGGAAGCCATGAGTTTTCTTGAGAGTTCAACTTTTGACCTGATTTTAATGGACATTAACATGCCGTTGATGGATGGATTTGAAGCAACAGAAGCGATTCGGAACAGTGACAAAGCGTATAAAGACATTCCTATTATAGCCATGACAGGAAATGATATGGAAGATGAAGTGAAAAAATGCCTAGATATTGGTATGAACGCCCATGTAATCAAACCGATTAATATTGACTTGCTCTACCTTGAATTGAAGAAGTACTTATGAGTAAAAAAGCCTTGAAACGTTTTGTCGTTTCAAGGCTTTTTTAGATGCAATTGCTTATCGCTGACGATCTGGTTTTCAACACCAAAGAAAACACAGTACCTATATATTGTGGAGGTATTTAAACCCCTAAAGCTTATTCGTTTCTATTTGTCGCTTTTGCTTGTGTTTTCTGCTCTTGTCAGTAACTGCAAATTATCAAGGACGGTCAACCCCCACCATGAGCCATTTCCCATTCGGGTTATCCCAAAATTATGTCAAAATCACAAATTCAAAGTTCAGAGCACGATTAAAAAAGATTTTTTAAATAGCGCTTGACACATTAGGTCGGATGTTCTACAATTATGTAGGTCGATTGTTCTAACTTTTTGAACTCTCGAAATAAAAATTAATTATAGGAGCATAAAAAATGAGAATAACAGATCATGCGGAAATGTTAGACATCGAAGGGGAGCATGGCATCGTGCATTTGACTTTGCTATGGGACGAAAAAAATCTGGTATTGGTGGATACAGGATTTCCCGGGCAGTTTGAGCTGATTCTGGCGGCAATTGAACATACAGGACACAAGCCGGAAGATTTAACGCACATCATCATAACCCATCAGGATGTCGACCACATTGGTTGCTTAAAGGAATTTAAAACCAAGTGGCCCCACATTCAAGTGCTGGCTCATGAGGAAGAGGCTCCTTATATAGATGGGAGAAAGCCTCCCGTAAAGCTATCCATTTTGGAAGCCAAAATAGACAAATTGCCGGAGGACAGAAAGCAGTACGCAAAATCTTTAAAAAAGGATTTTGCCAATCATCACAAATTGCAGATAAACATTGACAAAACTATTGCAGACGGAGAAAAGTTGGATTTATGCGGCGGCATAGAAGCGATTTTCACACCAGGCCATACACCAGGGCATATCTGTTTATTCATAAAGGATGTACACCTTCTTATTTCAGGTGACGCTATGAACATTGCCAACGGGAAACCAGTTGGGCCACGTCTTGAAATTTGCTATGACATGGAACAAGCTAAAAAATCCTGCTTGAAAATGGCGGGCTATAAGGTCGAGGCTATAGTGGCTTACCACGGTGGATTGTTGACTGGCCAACTGCAAGAACAGATAAAAGATATGGCAGAGAAACTATAATAAGAGATAACCCTTTAGATATGGCTTTACTGTCTGCGATCATTGTCCTGCCAATATTCCTCGGGATTGACAGAGTTGTATATGCAGGGCTATGGCGGATTTTGTAGCATTAGTTTTTGCAATTTATATGATCATGAATGAGTTTAAGGTGTCGAGAGAAAGCGAACCAACAATGGCAAAGGAGGTGATTGCATGAGCAGAGGAAGCAAGCAAACGAGCCGGGAAGATATTTTAAATGTAACCCGTAAGCTGTTTACGGAGAGCGACTACAACAATGTATCTCTACGTGACATTTCAAAGGAGCTTGGAATCAGCGTAGGAAACTTAGCTTATTACTACAAAAGTAAGATAGAATTAATTGAAGCGGCAATACTTGAAAAGCGTGAGCAATATGAGCAAAACGGAAAGGATATTCCAGCAACGACAATTGGAGAGCTGGACGAGTTATTACAGCGTTCTCAAGATATGCAGGAGGAACAATTATGTTACTACAGACAGTATTCACAGCTTTCGGATATAAGCACAGTCTTAAGAGATTTACAGCTAACAGTTTATCGGGAGTTAGAACAAATATGGCTCGAGACATTTTCCAATTTTAGAGAATCAGGATTAATGAAAGAAGAGCAACACCAAAAGCAAACAGAAAACTTAATATCAGCGATTCTATTTCTGTCAACGCATTGGCACGAAAGAGATGCATTAGATAAGCTATTGGGAATTGAAACTCCGGAGTTTAAAGAAACAATTTGGTCGCTTTTATTGCCTTTATTAACGGATCAAGGCGAAGAGATTTACAGAAAGAAGAATTAGTTTTATATTCAGATATTACAGTAGCACATATCATCTTTTCGCTAGGATGCAATGAATTTTTCAACGCTAGATATTAATTAAATCAAAAGGAGGGTTGCCGAAAATGAGGTAACCCCCCTTCTCTAAATATTAGTCTTTATACTAATGGACATACAAATGCCACACTGCTAATCTCAAAAATACACTAAGTAGCACACTTGGAATTCGGACAGAAACACTACTTAACTTTTTTATTGTTTTCTAAACAAAATTGCGTAGCTAATATGAATAGCCACACAATTTTGTTTAAATCTCTAATTTCTTTTAAAATGCTTATCAAGTGCGTCATGTTGTCAACTACATATTTAAAACTACGGTTGGTATAACCATTAAAAAATATTATTACTTAAAAAATGCCACCATTATCCATAATTAATTTATTCTCAAAGTCCATATGATATAATTTTTCCCAATGGTTTATATTTAACGTTCCCTTTGTGAGATGGACTGCCAGAATACAACAATTTTCATCGTTTTCATTGTTTGCCAAGTCGTACCAATCTGCAAAAGCTGTGCGAAGCTTGGCTCTTATTTCTGCATTTTGTGGCTCAAGCACCCATCCAAGGTTTTTACCTACTCCATTTGCAGTAAACATCTCTAAGCACCCAGCAACCGAAACTTCTGTATTATATTCGATTTGTAACATTTTATTTGCTTTTGCATTTGTAACAACATAAAATGCACCGTCTTCATAATAGGCATCCACACTGCGGACAACAGGACGTGTTTTTCCATCAGCGCCCGGTTCCCGAGCGATAGTCGCAAGAGAAATCACATTGTCCTTGCCGTTGCCAAACTTATCTTCAATTAATTTTAATCCTTCTTCGTACATGTTCATTTGCATTTCCTCCCTATTATTTGCAACAATAATCAATCTATATGATACTGCTATAACTTTAGCCACAAGGCCGGGCGACCTAAGCCACCACCACCAGCACCGGCAACCCTCTTTATCGTTGAGTTTCGCTAACCGTTTACTGTTGTTTTTATCTTTTCTTTCAAACCAATATCTTTGATTTTTCCTTGGATTATAGAGTTTTGAACTGCTATCGCCGAAAGATTGGCACGCAACTTCCTCAAGGCTTAATAGAAATATGCTGTCCCGTGTGTCTTCTCCACCTTTTGTACCATACCACTGATTGTCAAAGTTTTTGTTTAATGTCGAAATTATTCTTGATTTACGAACCTCTGAAAAGCTATCATAAAATTCACCGTTAAGATATTTTCTTAGCGAACTGTCAGCCCATGTTATATCGATATAATTATCATGGTAGGTTCGTTGTTCTATGATACATTCAGTTATAATCAAAGCCGTATTTTTTTGTATGTCAAACACGTGCCATTCGTATCTGCCGAATACTATGCTATCACCTATTTGCATACTAACCACCTCTGCAAAATATAAATATTCTTATATATGTAACTATGAACATAATACCATATATAATATTTATTTTCCACTTCGACATAAAATTCTATTTTACTTTAGACTTTTGTCTGCGATTACATCATTCGACAACAACTGCCAATATTTACGAATGTGTCAAGTTAGGACTAACTTTTTTCTAAAGTATTTTGAAAATGAGAAAAGGACTATCAGTCTGGATAGCCCTTCAGTAAATAGTAAGCATATGTATTTTATTTGTTGTTAATATAAGCATTGATTTTTGATCTTGCTTTTTTGGCGGCTGCATTTTGAGCATTATTCTCTTCTCCATGCCCTTTTTCGTATTTTCCACCAATAAATACATCATCACCCTTATAGGATAAAAAAATTCTAAGTCTTCCGGTTACTACCAACTCAAGTAAAGGACCAATTTCAGTACCTCCAAACTTCTTAAGTAAATCATTATCCGGTCTAAATTTACGCTCTCTCGCTAATCTTAGCTTGTCAAAAACTGTTCTCCAGTCACTAGGATTAAAGTCATTATCTTTAATACAGTTCATACATACTGTAACATTGTGATCTCTTTTAAGATTATTTAAAGGAGTATCTTTACTTATATAATAGTCTTTTAACCATGTATTAATATTATCAAAGCTCTCCTGTCCCCATATATTGGGAATTTTTTCTGGCTGATCAATAAAAGTTATAAAGTCCCTTTTCCAAAAATCATCAGTTGCAAAGGATAAAATCATACCATTTTGCATTGCTACAAACTGCAATAATTGACTTGAAGTATTAACTGATTCGAGTATCCAAGTTGATTCAAACTTTTCCGATGATATATTTATTTTCAATCCCCTAGTTAATTTACTTAATAGATAGACGATACCTATCTTATCTGATGGACTGACAACTTTCAATACGTTGTCTAAATATTGAGGGATACCTGTTTTGTCTTTGAAAATGGGAAACGATGATATATTAATTATTGATTTATCTAAATAATAGTCCTTAATATGTGTTTCAAAATTAATCAAGGCTTTAGAAGCCTTAATAACACTATTTACACCATTTTCTTCACAATTTGCTGTTCCTGTTTCGCTATTAAAGTATAAATCTATCATAGTCACTCCTCACAACAACTTTAACAGATTTTTTTCATTTTCATCAAAAAAACCATCTGGCCAATTATCTAACATACCGTACTTATCAATATAAATAGGGTAGTGTTTGGATTTCTCTGCTTGGTAATCATATTCAAAATAATGAAAAACAGCATCATTTGGCTCAATCTCGTTGTTCTTTACCGCAATCCGAATGCCATTTAATAGATGATCCGAATGAGTTTCAACAATAATTTGAACACCACTCGAAGCTGCCAAAGCCAAAAATCTTCCCATTTCAGTTTGGCCTCTTGGATGCAAGTGTGCTTCAGGGTTTTCAATTAAAATAGCTATAGGGTAATTAGATTTCATAGACGCTTTTACAGAGTTAATCAATATGGAAGCAATAATGGGTAACGTGTATGATAGCCCAAAACCAACATCCACAGGGCGAAAAGTTGAAAATTTGCTATATGCAATATCTACATTTTTAACTATATCATAATCGAAAACTATGCCTGGGCTTATAATGTTAAGCCATGCTTTTGTTTGTTCGGAAACTCCACTAAACACTTCATATCCAGTTCTCCTTAATTTTTCTGGAACCCCATTTTTACAGTTTTGCAGAAAAGACAAAACATTTTCCCCTTGTTCGCCTACATCATTAATTTTACTTTTAAAAGGCAAAAAATTCGAAGGTCCTAATCTATTAGCACTAATATATTGAATATCTTCATAAATATCCAGATTATTTATACCTTTAAATTCAGCAACTTGTGAGTCTTTTTGTATTGAAGCCGTTAGGGTGTTTTCTTCGGATTCAATCTGAATAGTTGCAATCTCACCTAAATTTGAAACACAATTTCCGTAACCCTCTAGCAGCTTTTTGTCACGAATAATTCGTATAGCTTGCATAACCGAGCTTTTTCCAGAGCTATTTAGCCCTGTTAATAAAGTTAATTTAGACAATTCAATAGAAGATTTTTCAAAACATTTAAAGTTTTGTAACAATACATTCTTAAGCATTTTTACCTCCATATTCTTTACTCACTAACGTTTTGTTAAACCACTCGAAACGATAGATAACTGAACTTGTTTTTTGACTATCCCTTGATATAGCGTTATACAATTCACCATTTTCAGAATATTGTTCATTCATATACTGAAGTAATGAAGTTCTATTGTCAAATAAATTATTAAATCTTTCCTCACTAATCTGTGATAGAATAACTGCAACACATTCAAATATAGATTTATTAATTGGCGCCCTATATTTTAAATTAAGTGAAGTTGATTTTCTAAAAGCATGCGTATCAAAAAGCAAAGTAGCTCTATTCATTGCCAATTTAAAACGTGTTTTTATCTCCTTAAATTCACGTATTTTACAGTTGTAATCAACTTGTCTATTGAAAAAATATTTATCCAATTCTTTTTTATTTAGTTCAGGCATGGCATTCATCAATTGCATAGTATCACTCAAAAAACTATCCATATCACTGTTTTTAGGATATGCACTAATATCTCTAATTAAAAATGAAATAAATCTGATAATCAGTTCTTTTGCCGCCATTCTTGAGTCGTCTACGGATGATGTCGTTGCTATTTTAAATTCTTCCGATCCAACAAGTTCATTTAAAAAATCATTCGTTTTTCTATTATAATATAATGCGTGTCGTACCTCTTGTGGTGCAAGTGGTAAGCCACCTGTATTTAATCTTTTAAAAATATTTCTTTGAACTTCTTGTGGGGTAGTGGCACCGATAACTGCAAATTGGAACTGAGTATCTTTTATTCTATTGTGATATTTAGAAGGCAACCTGTCATACTTAAAACCTTCAAAATCCTTTAAAAACTCTAATTTTTTTAGTTCAAACGACTTGTCGTCAATCATAAACTGCCTAATCACGCTTATGCGTTGAAGCCCGTCAACTATTTTCCAATTTTCATCTGTATCTGCGGCAACATAAAACATTGGCAAAGGTATCCTTAGCATAAGAGATTCTATTAATCTGCTCTTTTTTTCGACACCCCACAAATTTGGGTTCCTCTGTATTTCTGGTGCAAGGATTGTCTCCTCTTTTAGCCTTTCTATTAGACGGCTTAAGGGAACTGGCATGGTAGATATTGATATTTTTTCAGCATTAAATGGATGTTCTAGCTCTTCTTCTGCTTCAACTCCTGACTTTTTTCCAATATCCGCAAATTCCTCCTCTACATCCATATTCTTTTCTAGTTCCGTAGAATTCAATCTTTTCATGATACACTTCCCTCAAAAAATAAATATTCTATTTAGTATATACCAACAACGCTTTATAATCCATATAAAAATCTACGCATTAAATTTTTATATCCCAGAAGAGAATTGATAGCAAAAAAATCGAATATACCATTCTGTCACTTTCTACACATTCTATTGTATAATCTGTTTTTCGACAACAACCGCTAACACCTACGCTCATCAACTTAAATCAAAAGAACAAGAAGCTGCAAATAAAATGGATATATTTTACAGCCATAGCCCTTATGACAGCAGTAATTCGGGTGAAACATTATGAGCAGATTTTTGTGGCAGTACCCATTTAGTACCCAAAGAAAATTTAATAATAAAAGAAAATAAACCTTGTGCTACGGAAAGCCCGTAATACAAGGTTTATTTGTTGTTGGCAAAAGCCAACGGATTACGGAAGCGGTGGGATTCGAACCCACGTGCCCATCGCTGGACAACCTGATTTCGAGTCAGGGCCGTTATAACCACTTCGATACGCTTCCAATTGAAGTGACTTAGAACTTTTACACTATAGCATTTTTATGAAGAGAAATCAATATAAATTTCAAAATTTTAATTACAGCAAGTGGATACCGTTATTGTAACATTCCTCGATCATCTCGTTTGGCCAAACAGAAGCTTGCACCTCGCCGATATGCACTTTGCCAAGGAAAAACATACAAATTCGGGATTGGCCGATACCGCCGCCGATTGTGTAGGGGTAATTGCCTGCGGCAACTTGTTTGTGGTACTCGAAGTCTAGGCGGTTTAGGCAGTTGCGTCGCTCAAGCTGGTGCATGAGGCTGCTTTCGTCCACACGGATTCCCATGGAAGAGACTTCCAGAGCCATATCAAGTGGTGGATACCAAAAAATGATGTCGCCGTTTAATTCCCAGTCGTCGTAGTCGGGGGCACGCCCGTCATGCGGTGCACCAGAATTTAAGATTTTTCCGATTTGGGAAATAAAAACTGCTTTGTGCTTTTTGCTAATTTCGTATTCACGTTGTTTTGGTGTGAGCGATGGATAGAGATCCTCGAGCTCTTGCGAGGTAATGAAAAAGATCTCACGAGGCAAGTATTTTTCATAGGCACCGCCGTATTGTTTTTCGATTGCTATTTCCACTTCTTTGAATGCTAAAAATATTTTGTTCACTGTGTCATGCAACGTTTTTGCTGTACGCTCTTCTTTTGGAATGATTTTCTCCCAGTCCCATTGGTCAACGTAAACGGAGTGGATGTTGTCTAAATCTTCATCACGTCTGATGGCGTTCATGTCTGTGTAGATGCCTTCGCCATAACCAAAATTATAGCGTTTGAGAGCCATACGTTTCCATTTTGCCAAGCTTTGCACAACTTCTACTTCGTCGTCTTGCAAGCTTTTAATACCGAAACGAACAGGTCGCTCAATTCCATTTAAGTTATCGTTTAGTCCGGACTGCGGCGTCACAAAGAGCGGAGCAGATACTCTTGTAAGTTCTAGCACACTTGCAAGCTTTCGCTCAAAGTTATCTTTTATTATTTTGATTGCAATTTCTGTGTCACGGACGCTAGTTCTGGATTTGTAATTTTTTGGGGTGGTCATAAAAGTTCCTCACAGTCTGAATAATCATAAAGCTCATGATAACATTTTTTTACAGTTGCCACAATGTTTATTGTTACAAAAATTTCTCAAGTGTTGGAATGATCTCGTGTGCAGATTTTAGGCAACGGTTTGCCTTGTCGTATTCCTCGATATGGCTGACCAAAACGCTTAACATGCCAGCGGAATTTGCCGCATCAATGCCAGAAATTGCGTCCTCGATGACCGCACAATTTTCTGGTGATAAGCCAAGCAAATTGGCAGCGAGTAAAAAAACTTCGGGGTCGGGCTTACTATGTGTAATTCCGTTTCCGTCCGCTATGGCATCAAATGTTTTCGTTAATCCAATTTTTTCTAAAATGAGGTTTGCATTTTTGCTGGAAGAACCGATGGCAAGTTTTATGTTTTTGTCTTTAAGCGATGATAAAAGATCGGTCACACCAGATAAAATATGTTGTTCGTTAAGTTCCGAAAGATATTCCACGTATTGCGAATTTTTTTTGGTCGCAAGTGCAAGCTTCTCCTCGGGCAAATAGGTTTTGCTTGCTTGCTCCAAAATTATATCGAGGCTTTCCATTCTGCTCACGCCACGCAAGCGGTTGTTGATTTCGTGGTCAAAATAAATTCCTTCATCATCTGCAATTTTTTTCCATGCTCTGTAATGATATTCGTCTGTACTTACGATTACGCCGTCTAGGTCAAAAATAATTCCTTTGATTTCCATAATAGTCTCCTTATTATAGCGTCGCTTACAGGCTTCGCCAAAGATGTTTTTTCATGTCAACACAGCCGTTTTGTTTAAATGTTACGCCTTCGTCCTCAAGGTGCTTCCGCTGCTCATGCCAGTCGGGGACGGTTCTCCCTGCATGGTTTACCACTCGGTGCGACGTCAAATCACGAGGTGCTTCGGACATGAACTTCCCCACAAGTCTGGCATTGTTTGGTCGCCCAGCAAGCAACGACAAATGCCCATAGCTTAGCACACAGCCTTTGGGTATGTGGCTAACGATTTCGTACACTTGTTTTTTAAATTCAGAGTTGTTGTCCATTTCATCACCAATCACCAATCGCAAACACAGTTTTATTCTTGACAGTATTATACCATTTTTATTTTTGATATGCTATTATAAATGTAAAACACATGGGGGGTTTTTCTATGGCGATGATTATTAAAAATGGAACAGTTGTTACAGAAAATGGGGCAAGGCTAGTGGACATTCGATGTGAAAACGGAAAGATAACAGAGATTGCAGAAACCATTGACCGAACAGCAGACGACGAGGTGTACGACGCAAAAAATAAAATTGTCATGCCTGGCGTGATTGACGCACACGTGCATTACAATATGAAAACCAAAACAGGGCGAACCATTGATAATTTTGAAACAGGTTCTTTGTCGGCGGCTTTTGGCGGCATCACCACGGTGATTGACTTTGCGAGTCCGCAGAAGGGGCTAAAACTACTTGATGCATTAAAGGCACGAGAAGCAGAAGCAAGGGGGCATTCGTTTGTTGACTATAATTTCCATATGGAAATAACAGGGCATTACGAAATTGATTTTGAAGAGCTTTGTGAACTACCAAGTTATGGAATCAATAGTTTGAAAATTTATACAACTTACGGCGACACGGAACTTCCCAAAGGCAGGATCCCAGCGTTGCTTAAAAAAGCAAAAGAGCTTGGGTTGTTTGTTATTGTTCATGCAGAGGACAATGAAATCATTCTTGCGTACAAAGAGCAGTTTATCAAAGAGGGCAAAACCAAACCAAGTTTCCATGCGGACACAAGACCACCTCAAGCGGAAGTGAAAGCCATAAGAGAAGTTTTAGAAATGGCGAAACAGCAAGAGGCAAAAATTTATATTGTCCATGTATCCACAGGCGAGGGTTGCGAAATCATTCGAGAGGTACAGGCGAGAGGGCAAGACGTTTTAGCGGAGACTTGTCCACATTACTTGCTGCTTACAGACGAATCATATCAAGCGAGTGATGCCCAAAAATATATTATGACACCGCCGCTTAGAAAAAAATCTGACAACGAGACATTATGGGAGAGTATCAAAGAGGAAACGATTTCTTGTGTCGTCACAGACCACTGCTCCTTTCACATAGACGATAAATTAAAGGGCGACTCGTGCTTTGATGCGATTCCTGGGATTGGTGGTTCTGAAACGCTTCTGCCGCTTATGTTTAGCGAAGGACATAGGAAGAGAGACCTTCCACTTGAGAAACTGGCGGCGTTGTTGTCAACCAATCCCGCAAAAATATTTGGGTTATATCCACAAAAGGGCGTCATTGCAAAACATAGTGATGCAGATTTTGTCATCATTGACCCCCATAAAAAAGTTGTGATAGATGGTAAGAATTTGCATTCGGCGGCAGGGTACTCGGTGTTTGATGGCTTTGAAACAATTGGGTATCCAGTGGCAACGATTCTTCGTGGAGAATATATTTGTAGAGATGGCGTGCAAATAAAAAACACCCCAGGGGGTGTTTTTGTAAAAGCAAATTTATAATTTTAGATGTGATAAAAAGCTTGTAAAATAAAGTTGATGATAAACAAGATACAGATTCCATAAATGATAATGCTCACGTTTTTGCCTTTGCCTTTAAGCATATGAATAAGTGCGAAAGAAATAAAACCGAAAGCAATACCGTTTGTGATGCCGTAAGTCAAAGGCATGAGTACAGAAGTTAAGAAAGCAGGAACGGCTTCATCAAAATCGCCCCATTTGATGTCAGAGAAAGCAGACATCATCATAACACCAACAACGATTAATGCGGGTGCTGTTGCTTGTGCAGGAACAAGCCCCGCAATTGGTGCGAGGAAAATTGAAAGAGCGAATAAAGCGGCAGTAACAACAGACGCAAAGCCTGTTTTTCCACCAGCGGAGATACCGGCAGCACTTTCAACATACGTTGTTGTGTTGGAAGTTCCAAAGAAAGCACCTGTTGTGGTAGCAACAAGGTCTGCGAATAAAGCTTTGTCCATTCTGGATGAAAAGTTTAAGCCGCCTTTGGTTTTGTTCGAGAGTTGTTCGTCTTTTTCGTTGAAGATTCCTGTTTTACGACCAGTACCAATGAAAGTTCCGATACAGTCAAAAATATCAGTTAAACAAAAAGCAACTGCGGCAGTGATTGCAAGAAGAGTTTTTGCTGGAGTCGCAAACAGCCCAAGAATATCAATTTGTAAGAAAGTTAATTTTAAACTTGAAACAGTTGCAACGAAGCTTGCTGGATTAATGGAAGCACGAGACACGTCAACGATACCCATGAAGATACCTATGATGGTAGTAACAGCGATACCAATTATAATGGCACCTTTTACTTTTCTAACGAGTAAGATAATCATGAGAACGAGACCGATTAGTGTGAGTTGAACGCCAGCGCTTGAAAAGTTTACAAGAGCGGGAACAGCAGCAGAACTAGCAACAACTGTGCCGATTTGGTCAGCGAGTTGGTCGCTTTGCACGCCGTTTGGAATAACTGCGAGAAATGGTGCGTCTGCCGTAAACTTTAATAATCCGCCGTTTTTAAGTCCAATGTAAGCGATGAACATACCGATACCACCGGCAATTGCGGATTGTAAAGTTCTTGGCATTGCGTTAATAATTTCCTTACGAAGACCAGTTACAGTAATGAGAGTGTTTACGATACCACAGATAAGAACCAAACCTAAACCTTGTTGCCAAGTGAAACCCATTGCAAAACAGACAGTAAATGTAAAGAATGCATTGAGCCCCATTCCGGGTGCCAAAGCATAAGGCACGTTGGCGAAAAGAGCCATGAACAGTGTGCCGATTACAGAACAGATGATTGTTGCAACAAAAACAGCGTTGTAATCCATGCCTGTTAGTGACAGGATTGCAGGGTTTACAAACAGGATGTATGCCATGGCAAAGAATGTTGTTACCCCGGCAATTGTCTCTGTCCGATAGTTGGTACCGTACTTCTTAAACTCAAAAAACTTTTCCATATGTAGCCCCCTCTGGCATTATGTATAATTTAATTTATGGACTATTTTTGCAGAAATGTCAAGTTATTTTTGCAAAAATTAGAAATTAACGTTATAATGAAAGCAACCAAAATGAAACTAAATATAAATGAAAGGGTGAAACGAGATGAAGTACGAACCGAAATTTTTTAAATGTGAGAAATGCGGAAACATTGTTGGGTTAATCAAAAATGGCGGAGGAACACTGACCTGTTGTGGAAGCCCAATGAAACAGCTTGTGGCAAACTCGGTGGACGCATCGGGCGAAAAGCACGTGCCGGTAGTCGTTGAGAAAGACGGAAAAAGATTTGTAACCGTGGGAAGTGTAGCACACCCAATGACAGAAGAACATTTCATCGAGTGGATTTATGTTGTATCCGACAAATGTGCAGAGCGATATTTTTTATCGGCGGGCGACGTGCCTGAGGTGGAAATTCTGATTCAAGGCGAAGTAAATGCAGTGTATGCGTATTGCAATTTGCATGGATTGTGGAAAGCGTAAACAACGAAAATAACAACAACCTCCCGCCTTTTATTTGGTGGGAGGTTGTTGTTATTTAAGAGCAAGTGCAACAACAGCAATATTATCGTGACCGCCTGTGTCAAGGGCGGCTTCTTTTAGGGTTTCTGTCAATTTCTGAACAGTAAATCCGTTTTGTTTTTTTGCAAAGGCTATAAGTTTTGCAAGTTTTGATTGGATTATTTCTCCACTTAATCCGTCGCTGCAAATCACACAGAGGTCATCGGAATGGGCTTTTACGATTTGTGCAAAAATCTTCATCGGAGGATGAGCACCCATAAAACCTGTTAACATGGAACGAGTAGGGTGATGCAGATTATCTGCCTCCACAAGCCCTTGTTCAAAAAGAACTTGGAATTGGTTATGCGGCAAACTTTGACGCACAAACCGATCTTCTCGGTATAAAAACACATCGCTGTCGCCTGCGTTTACAATAATCCAATTGTTGTTATGATAAATCACCAGAGCAAGAGTGGCACCGCTCATATGCATCCAATCCTCGTATAAAGAGGCATTTACTTTCTCAAGTTCTTCCACCAAACGATTATTCAAATCCTCGGACGCAAGTGAAAAGTCGAGGTTTTCTATAATGGTTTTCACACTCGAAACAACCGTCTCGGCGGCAACAGCACCATTAAACATGCCGCCCATGCCGTCAGAAACAATGGCTGTGTACTTGTCGTCGATAATCAGAAAGCGGTCTTGGTTTTCATTGCGAACTTTTCCTACATGGGTAGTGCCTGATGCATTCCACATAATGTGCCTCCTGTTTTGAAACTTCTATAATTTTTGAATCACACGGCTTAGGGCAAGAATCATTTCTTCTGCCGACTTATACAACCTCTGGTCAGGATTTATGTCTAAAGCATTTATGTAGAATTCGGTCATGCTCTCGCCGCAATGATTTTCCATCACATCGGGGCTTATAAAATCGCCTTTAAGCACGTCGGTGTACACGGCAGTTGACGGATTTTCGGAGTTGTAAGGAAAAAAACCAGTCTGTATATAGTACAAAGACACTGCCAAACTGAATAAATCAGAAAACAGGTTGCTTTTTTTGGGGCTTATAAATTGCTCACGGCTCATAAAAGGAATGCAGTTGGCTCGGTTTGCAGTTGACACAATACTCGGAAAATGCTCTAAGCATTTTATGAGATTGTAGTCCGACAAGATGCCTGTCCCATCGCTTCTCACTAATAAATTCGTTGGCTTTATATCT
>JAVBKL010000255.1:0-13683 GCA_031554055.1 Eubacteriales bacterium
CTGAAAACTTTGTTTCTAAATCTGTTATAGCTGCACTCGGTTCTGTTATTACAAATAAATATGCAGAAGGTTATCCGGGAAAAAGATATTATGGCGGATGCGAAAAAGTAGACATTGTTGAAAACCTTGCAATCGAACGTGCTAAAAAAATATTTGGTGCAGACCACGCTAACGTTCAACCGCACTCGGGTGCACAAGCGAACATGGCTGTTTATTTTGCAACTCTTAAACCAGGTGATACAATTTTGGGTATGAACCACGCACACGCCGGACACTTAACGCATGGTAGCCCAGTTAATATGTCTGGCAAATACTTTAACATTATACCTTATGGCGTAACCAAAGAAACAGGCAGAATAGATTATGACGAACTTCACAGATTGGCTGTTGAGCATAAACCAAAAATGATTGTTGCTGGTGCGAGTGCATACTCACGTACAATTGATTTTGAGAAATTCTCACAGATTGCAAAAGAAGTTGGCGCCTATTTAATGGTTGACATGGCTCACATCGCAGGGCTTGTTGCGGCAGGGCTTCATCCAAACCCAGTTCCATACGCAGACTTTGTTACAACAACTACGCACAAAACACTTCGTGGCCCTCGTGGCGGTATGATTTTGTGTAAAGAAGAATTTGCAAAAGCGATTGACAAAGCTGTTTTCCCAGGACAACAAGGCGGCCCATTGATGCACGTGATCGCAGCAAAAGCTGTTTCGTTTAAGGAAATTCTTGACGGCGACTTTAAAGAATATTGCCAACAAGTTGTTAAAAATGCTCACACACTGGCGGAAGCTTTGATTGAAAGAGGATTCACAATTGTTTCGGGTGGAACAGACAACCACCTTATGTTGGTTGACCTCCAAAATATGAATATTACAGGCAAGGAAGCAGAACATCGTCTTGACGAAGTTGGCGTTACTTGCAATAAAAATACAGTTCCTTATGATCCACAAAGTCCATTTGTTACAAGTGGTATCCGTTTGGGAACACCAGCCTGCACCACTCGTGGATTTGTTGAAGAGGACATGGTGGAAGTTGCGAATATCATTGAGCTTGTTGTTAAAGATTTTGAAAATTCAAAAGACAAAGCAACTGAAATGGTTAAGAAACTCGCAGATAAATATAGTTTATACTAAAATTATATGAGGTGTTTTTGTGTTTGACCCTAGTTTGCATTATGTTAGATTACCTTTAGAAAATTGTACAAATGCGAGAGATTTGGGTGGCTATCCCGCAATGAACCAAAAGGTCACAAAGTTTAAGCGGTTCCTGCGTTCGGGGAATTTATCGTATCTTACGCAAGATGAGATTGACTTTTTAAAACAATACGGTGTAAAGACAGTTATTGATTTGCGTGCAGAAGGCGAAGCCCATAGAGAGCCAAACCCATTTAAAAATATGTCGGATATTAAGTTCTTGCATATTCCTTTTGTAGTCGGCGATATTACAGCTCTCCCTTACGAGGCAGATAATCTAAACGCTATGCGTGATTTTTACACGTATATGTTTTCGGAATGTGCCCAGATGATCATAAACTGCATCAAAGAAATTGCGAGTGTAGACGATGGGATTATTTTGTATCATTGTTCGGCTGGCAAGGACAGGACAGGTGTGTTGAGTTACATCTTGCTCGATATTTGCGGGGTTTCCGAAGAAGATATAATTGCCAATTATCAAATTACCGAAACACATTACTTGCCACTTTTTAAAAAGTACGCACCAGATTTTAACAGTATCCCAATTCAGTATTTGCGTTCAGAGCCAAAGAGTTTGGAACAGACAATTGAGTTCATCAAGAAAAACTTTGGAAACGCAGAAGGGTATTTGTTAAAACATGGTGTTACGAAAGAAGATATTATTAAAGTAAGACAGAGATTGCTTAATTAATAAAAGGCTCCCTACTTGGTGAAAACTAAGTAGGGAGCTTGTTTTTAATAACTGATCATGATACCGCCACGGTCAGCGTATGTGGTTGCGATTCCACCGGTTTCGCAAATGATAACTTCTCTAAATTTCATTTTTTTAAGGATTTCATCTCTAAACTCCATGGCACGATCCAGGCATTTGACATGAGATATGCCAAGCGTACGGCTCTCGGAATCGATTCCCTCTGATTTCATATGATCTTGCATCAAATCAATTAAACGTGACATGGCTTTTTTATAACCACGGACTTTATCAAGCATAATGATTTCGCCGTCTTTTGAACCGCAAATTGCTTTTATGGAAAGCATACTAGCTGCTTTTGCAACAAGTCCGTTCATGCGTCCGTTCTTAACTAAGTTATCAAATTTTTCAAGTACAAAGAAAAGTCTTGTCTCTTTCATAAATTTGTTCATGGCGTCAACCAGTTCGTTTTCAGTGAAATTGTTTTTAACACAATCAGCAACTTTAAGCAAAACAGCAGTTTCGGCAGCTGTTGCACCAAGACTATCAATAATGTGAATAAATTTTTCGCCAAACTCATCGAGATACATTTGTTTTGCTAGCACAGCACTGTTGTAAGAGCCGCTAAGCTTTGAGGAAATGGTTACAGCAACAACACTTCCTTCTTTTTTAAAGGCTTCAAGATAAAGTTCGGGTGATGGAGCAGCTGTCTTTGGAGTTTCTGGGCAAGCCTCCATATCATTCAAGTAATTATCAATATCGAGATTAAAATCATCCGTATAATGTTTATCGCCAAGCTGTAAACTAAGCGGTATCAGCTCAAGATTTGGAATATCGCCGTTTTTCATTTCGCGAGAAAAATCGGCTCCGCTATCAACAACAATTCTTATCACCGCAATTGCCCCCCTTTAAAATATAGTTGGCATATTATACCATGAATTTTGTCCAAATGGAAGAGGTGTAATTTAATTAGTGTGCATAATTAATAAAATAAATCGAGACCGGGCTCAATCGAGTCAGCAACATCCATTCCGCAGTTTCGTGATGCAAAATATACGCAGTCTTTGCAATTTCCAGATGCATAACGTCTGTAAGACATACCCATATCTTGGTCTATGGCTTTAAATCCTGAACAGTTTTTCATTTTTTTTGAATTGTACATCTAAACACCTCCAGTCAAAATAAAAATCAAGTATAAACCTATTATCTGCATTTTTTTTGATTGGTATACCCATTGACGGATTTGCCAATAATATTTAATAAAGGTATTGCAATTGCGGAGTTTCCTTGATATAATTGATAAAGATTATAATAATTTTACTATCAGATAAGAGTGGGCCAACGCCCACTCTTATTCGTTAATGAAGACTTTTTGAGAAGGTGAATGAATGACGCATAAAGAAACTATAAATATGGTAAACGAGCACTTAACTAACTTTGCAAAAGATCACGAGCTTGCGATTTATGATATAGAATTTGTTAAAGAAGGCCCCAACTGGTACTTTAGAATTTATATTGACAAAGAAACGGGAATAGGCATTGAGGATTGTGAATTAATTAGTAGAGAAGCCGAAAGATTCTTAGATGAAACAGATCCAATTCTGCAAGCATATATGCTTGAGGTAAGCTCTCCAGGTCTTGACCGACCTTTAAAGAAAGATGCTGATTTTGAAAAGTACAAAGGCCGAATGGTGGATTTAAAATTATACAAAGCATTTGAAAAAAGAAAACAGTATAGCGGAACATTGGATGGTCTTGAAAACGGAATCGTTAAAATAACAGAAGCAGACGGAACAGTATTTGAATTTAAAAGAGAAGAAGTTTCGCTTTGCAGATTAAGAGTAGAATTTTAGAATTTAATTTTATCTTGGGAGGAAATCCAGAAAATGGACAAGGGTACTGAATTGATCGAGGCTATCAAGCAAGTGTCGAAGGAGAAAGGAATCAACGACAACATTATATTTGAAGCGATAGAGTCGTCGCTGGTATCAGCGTGTAAGAAAAATTTCGGCACATCGCAAAACATAAAAGTTGTTATTGACCGTGAAAGCGGTGCGGTACAAGTTTTGGCACAAAAGACTGTTGTTGAGGTTATGTCAGATGAGAATTTAGAAATTTCACTCGACAACGCTCAAAAAATGAATGCATCTTTTAATATCGGAGATATAGCTGACATCGTTGTAACACCTCGTGACTTTGGAAGAATTTCTGCACAAACAGCAAAACAGGTTGTTGTTCAAAAGTTTAGAGAAGCAGAACGAGAAATGATTTATAATGAATACATTTCCAAGGAACGTGATATTGTAACTGGAATTGTACAACGTAAAGAACGCAAAAATGTAATTATCGCAATGGGAAAAATTGATGCTGTTCTTGCTCAAAACGAGCAAATACCGACAGAAGAATATAACTTCCAAGACAGAATAAAGGTTTACGTCATTGAAGTACGCCAAACAACAAAAGGCCCTGTGATTAATGTTTCAAGAACGCACCCAGAACTTGTAAAAAGATTGTTTGAACAAGAAGTTTCTGAAGTGCATGACGGAATCGTTGAAATCAAATCCATTGCACGTGAGGCGGGAAGCCGTTCAAAAATTGCTGTGCATTCGAAAAATCCAGATGTGGATGCAGTTGGTGCTTGCGTAGGCGTAAACGGTTACAGAGTAAACGTAATTGTTTCAGAGCTTAAAGGCGAAAAGATTGACATTGTAAATTGGAGTGATGACCCTAAAAAATATATTGCGGCGGCACTTAGTCCAAGCAAGGTTTTAGCGGTTGTAGTAAATCCATCAGACCAAAACGCCAAGATCGTTGTACCAGATAATCAGTTATCACTAGCAATTGGCCGAGAAGGACAAAATGCAAGACTGGCAGCAAAATTAACCGGTTGGAGAATTGACATAAAAAGCGAAACACAAGCTCGCCAAACAAACTTTGTTGACGAAAATGATTACATCAAAGATGATTACCATAAGCCACAAGAAGTCATACGTGAAGAGTTTGAACAAATCGAAGAATTTGATGAAACTGATTTTCAAACGTATGAAGAATAACATTCGGAGGGATTACTATGGCAGAGAAAGCTCCGAGAAAAATACCACTTAGAAAATGCACAGGCTGCATGGAGATGAAAAGCAAAAAGGAACTCATCCGAGTGGTTCATTCGGAAGACGGAACGTTTTCGCTTGATTTGACAGGGAAAAAATCTGGCAGAGGTGCCTATGTTTGTAAAAAAATTGAGTGCCTAGAAAAGGCTCATAAGTCACGAGGGCTTGAACGCTCGTTTAAGACGGCTGTGCCGAAGGACATTTACGAAAAATTAAGACTTGAGTTCCAAGAGATAAAGTAGATGGGAATTAGAACAGGGGGCTTCGTATGAATAAAAAAGCACTTTCGCTGCTCAGTCTTTGTGCTCGTGCAGGAAAACTTGTTGCTGGTGAAGAGCCTTGCGAAAAAGCACTGAAAGACGAGATTGTTCACTTTGTAATAGTCGGGGAAGATGCGTCTGATAACACAAAAAAGAAATTTATAAATAAAACATTTTATTATAAAGTGCCTGTTAAAGTCTGGGGCACCAGAGAAGAAATCAGCAAGGCGATAGGCAAAAACAATCGGGTTGTAGTTGCAATTACAGACGATGGTTTTGCCGCAAACTTGCAAAAGTTGGCAGAAGCTGATGAAGATGGAAATATGGAGGTGGCCGGATGCCAAAAAAGAGAGTTCACGAAGTAGCAAAAGAAATGGGTATACAAAATGCTAGAATACTAGAGAAGTTAAAAGATTTAGGAATAGAAGTGAAAAGTCATATGAGTACGCTTGAAGAGAATGAAGTTATAAAATTGCAAAGTTCGTTTGCAAAAAAATCAGAATCAAAAGCGGAACCAAAAATAGAGACAAAGGTGGAACAAAAAATCGAGACGAAAACCGAGCAAATAGTAGAACCAAAAATTGAACCAAAAACCGAGCCAAAACACCAAGAAGTAGCACCACAACAAAAGCCGGCTGAAGCTACAAGTGAGGAAAAACCACAACAAAGAACACCATACGCAGGCCAAAAACCACAAGGAACAGGTCAAGGATACCAAGGGTCGAGACCGCAAGGAACAGGTCAAGGGTATCAAGGATCAAGACCACAAGGAACAGGCACAGGGTATCAAGGATCAAGACCACAAGGAACAGGCACAGGTCAGGGATACCAAGGATCGAGACCACAAGGAACAGGCACAGGTCAGGGACACCAAGGATCGAGGCCACAAGGAACAGGAACAGGTCAAGGATACCAAGGATCGAGACCACAAGGAACAGGCACAGGTCAGGGATACCAAGGATCGAGACCACAAGGAACAGGAACGGGATACCAAGGATCGAGGCCACAAGGAACAGGAACAGGTCAAGGATACCAAGGATCGAGACCACAGGGTTCTGGCACAGGTCAAGGATACCAAGGACAAGGCGGACAATCATCAGGATCAAGACCGCCATATCAATCATCGGGACAAAGACCGCAAGGTTCTGGCGGGCAAAGACCTGCTGGTGCAGGTGGACAAAGACCGGCACCATCTAGTCAAAAAAATCAATTGTTACAACAACAGAAACCTCAACAAAGGCAGTATCAAAGTCAAAATACACAATATCAAAAACCGCAACCAAGACCATCACTACAAAAACCAAAGCCAGCGCCAAGACCAAAGCAAGCACCAAAGCCACTTCCAGAGCCAATAATTGAGGCACAAACAGTTTTTGAGGAAGATGGCATCAAGACCTTAAACCTCGGCAAAAATATAGTGGTAAAAGACTTTGCAGAAATGATGGGCGAGCCAGGTTCAGACATCATCAAAATCTTGATGAAACGTGGACTTATGGTTAACTTAAACCAAGAAATCGACTTTTACACGGCATCACAAATAGCAGAAAGCTATGGTTGCATTGTTCAAAAAGTTGATGAAATAGATGTACTAGAGCTTGAGTTTGCAGAAGATGATGCAAACGATGAAGAAGCAACAAACCGTCCACCGGTTGTTGTTGTTATGGGTCACGTTGACCACGGCAAAACTTCTTTGCTTGACAGAATAAGAAAGAGTAGCGTTACGGCAAATGAAGCCGGCGGAATCACGCAACATATCGGAGCGTACACGGTTTTGGTAGGCGGAAAAACGATTACTTTCTTAGACACACCTGGGCATGAAGCGTTCACTGCTATGAGAATGCGTGGAGCTCGTGTAACCGATATTGCGATTTTGGTTGTAGCAGCAGATGACGGCGTTATGCCACAAACAATTGAAGCGATAAACCATGCAAAAGCTGCAAATGTTGAAATTATCGTTGCGATTAATAAAATGGATAAAGCAAGCGCTAACCCAGATAGGGTAAAACAAGAACTCACAGAGCACGGTATTTTGGTTGAAGAGTGGGGCGGCGAAGTCATTAGCGTTCCAGTTTCTGCCATAAAAGGTGAGGGAATTGAGCAATTACTCGAAATGGTGCTTTTGGTTGCAGAAATGAAAGAATTAAAAGCAAATGCAACAAAAAGAGCACGTGGTACCGTAATCGAAGCTTTGCTTGATAAGGGTCGAGGACCAGTTGCAACAATTTTAGTTCAAAATGGAACTTTGCACGTGGGTGACCCGATTGTGGCTGGTGCAACTTTCGGAAAAATCCGTGCGATGATGGACGATAAAGGCAGAAAACTTAAATCAGCAGGTCCTTCAACACCAGTAGAAATTCTGGGCTTATCTGAAGTACCACTTGCGGGAGATTTGTTTTATACAGCCAACAACGACAAACACGCAAGACAAGTGGCAGAATCAGTTATTGCCCAAGGCCGTGTAGAAATGATTAAGGCAGCACCAAAAGTATCGCTTAATGATTTGTTTAACCAAATCCAACTTGGAAATGTGAAAGACTTAAACATTGTCATTAAGGCAGATGTACAAGGTTCGGTTGAAGCGGTTAAAAACAGTTTAGAGCGATTGTCAAATGACGAAGTTCGTATCAGAACATTGCATGGTGGTGTTGGTGCAATTACTGAAAGCGATGTTATGCTTGCATCGGCTTCCAATGCAATCATCATTGGATTTAATGTGAGACCAGAGAACAATGCCAAAGCTGTCGCTGAAGCAGAAAATGTAGACATTCGTTTGTATAGAATCATATATAATGCAATCGAAGACATTCAAGCGGCAATGAAAGGTATGCTCGAGCCTGTGTACAAAGAGAAAGTGATTGGCCATGCAGAGATTAGACAAATATTTAAATCATCTCAAGCAGGTACCATCGGCGGTTCTTATGTCACTGACGGAAAGTTTACGAGAAACGCAAAAGTTAGAGTTATTCGTGACGGAAAAAATGTGTACGAAGGTACACTTGACACATTAAAGAGATTTAAAGATGACGTAAAAGAAGTTGCAAGCGGTTATGAGTGCGGACTTTTATTCCATAAGTTCAACGATATAAAAGAAGGCGACAAAGTAGAAGCCTTCATTATGGAAGAAGTTCCTAGATAATCAGGAGGAAAAAAATGCCTACAAGTAGCAATAGAATGGTACGAATCAATGATGAAATTTTAAGGGAACTTGCTAATATTATCAGACAAGAACTAAAAGACCCACGGATTGGTGCAATGACGAGTGTTGTAAAAGTTGATACCACGAACGACTTGAAATATTGCAAGGTTTCCGTTAGCGTTTTAGGGGAAGCAAAGCAAAAAGAAGATGTGATGCATGGGCTTAAAAATGCCCAAGGTTTTATTAGAAAATTAATTGCGTCAAGAATAAATTTACGCAACACACCAGAGTTTAAATTTATTTTGGATGACACTTTGGAATATGCAATCAAATTAACAAAGCTCATCGAAGAAGTAAATAAACCTGTGAATGAAGAAGCAAATAAGCCTATGAATAGTGAGGAAGAGTAAGGGGGAAAAAGGCAAATGAACAAAAAAGGTATTATGGAAATATTCAACGACTGCAAAAACGTTGTAATTGCGGGCCACACAAACCCAGATGGAGACGCAATTGGTGCGAGTCTAGCACTCGCCATGGCACTTAAAAAAATAGGTAAAAACCCTTGGGTAGTTCTCGAAGAATACAGCGAAAAGTATAACGTGATTCCAGGTCGTGAATTTATTTATAAAGGCAGCTTAGACCAACTGAAACTCGACACTTTCATTGCTGTTGATTGCGGCAGTGAAGATAGACTTGGCAAGGCGAAGCTTTTCCTTGAAAAAGCAGAAACGACTGTTAGCATCGACCATCACATGAGTAATACCAGCTTTGCCGACTTAAATTTTGTTGACACGATGGCTTCGTCCACAAGCGAGATGGTGTTTCGCTTAATCAATAATGTAATTTTGATTGACGTTGAAATTGCGAGTGCTCTTTACGCGGGAATGGTTTATGACACAGGCGGTTTTAGACATAACTCTACCACAATCGAAACATTGAATACAGCAAGCCGCCTTTTAAGCTTGGGTATTCCGTTTTCGAGAATTTATAACGAGCTTATGCATCATCATGACATGGCAGAAGCAAAAATTTTGGGTATTGCTCTTGAGCATTTGGAATTGCTTGAGCAAGGTCAAGTTGCCTATACTTATATTTCACAAGATGACTTAGATTCAGTTGGTGCTACAAAACAAAGCATCGGCAATGTTTGCGAATATGCACTTAATACTGAAAATGCAAAAGTTTCGGTGCTGATTTATCACAAAGCCGAAGGCGTTGTAAAAGTGAGTATGCGTGCTAAAAATATCTTTGTAAATAAAATTGCAGAGATGCTTGGCGGCGGCGGACATGAGTTTGCGGCTGGTGCGGATTTTAGCGGCACGATTGAACAAGCAAAAGACAAAGTTATGAATTTGTTAAGACCGATGTTATAAGATGGATATAAACGGAGTAATTAATATATACAAAGAAAAAGGCTACACTTCGCACGATGTGGTAGCGATTGTAAGAAAAACGTTAAACCGAGTTAAAGCGGGGCATACAGGCACCCTCGACCCAGAGGCCGAGGGTGTTTTACCTGTGTGCATCGGAAAAGCCACCAGACTATCCGATTTTATCATGTCTGATGACAAAGAATATCGTGCAGAAATTATTTTTGGCATCACAACCGACACAGAAGACGAGCACGGTAAAATTTTGGAAACAAAAGATGTAAACTTGAGCAAGAACGATATTGAAGAAGCAATTAAATCTTTTATTGGTGAATACGCACAAATTCCACCGATGTATTCGGCTATAAAAATTGACGGGCGAAAGCTTTATGACTTGGCGCGTGAAGGCAAAGTCGTTGAGCGTAAGGAACGCCTAATCAAAATATTTGATATACAGGTATTGGAGTTTTTACCAGAAAACAGAGCGGTCATTCATGTGAAATGTAGCAAAGGCACGTACATTAGAACGCTGTGTGCAGACATTGGCAAAAAACTAGGCTGTGGCGCTTGCATGGGGAACCTTGTGAGAACGAGAACAGGTAAGTTTAACATAGAAAACAGCATTAAACTTTCTGATTTAAAGGAAATGGTTAACGCAAATAATAGTGAACATCCATATATTCTAACGATTGAAGAAATACTTTCGGGTTATGAAAAGATTTTTTGTGATGCGAGAGCAGATAAATATTTACACAACGGAAATAAATTAAGTGTAAATTATATTATTGATAAGGAAATTTTGTTTTCTGACGATAAATATTATGTGGTCTACGACAGTGAAAAGGTACTGATTGGTCTATTCACTTATGAAGAGCAACTGTTAAGACCGAGCATTATGTTTTATAAATGAGGTTTGTTATGACGCATATTACGACTGATAAAATAGAACTTTGCCAAAACAAAGGAACCGCCGTTACACTTGGAAACTTTGACGGTATACATTTGGGGCATATTAAACTTATAGATACAGTAAAGAAGGACGCAGCCGACAATTGTTATCAATCGGTGGTGTTTTCTTTTTTTCCGCACCCCATTTCAATTTTTAAAAACAACACTTTCCAAACAATTCAAACCAGTGAGGAAAAAGCGTTTATTTTGGACAAAATGGGAGTCGACTATTTTATTGAATACCCATTTGATTTCGAAGTGGCAAAAATCGAACCCGAGTTTTTTATTTCAGAAATATTAATAAAAAAACTAAATTGCAAAGAACTTGTAGTCGGAGAAGATTATCATTTTGGTAAATCTCAAAAAGGCAACAAAGAGCTATTGCTCAAACTTTCAAAAGAGCTTGGGTTTGAAGTTAAGATTATTCCGCATTTAATGGTAGGCCCTGAAAAAATTAGTTCCTCTTTTGTTAGGCAACTCATTCTAGAAAAAAACTTTACGCTAGCTGAAGAACTTTTGGGACGGCCATATTTTATTTTGGGCAATGTAAAAACAGGAAAGAAAATTGGGCGTTCCATTGGAATTCCCACAGTAAATATTTCTGTGCCCGAATACAAACTCTTGCCACCCAATGGTGTGTATTGTACAAAGCTTTTGCATGACAACATACTGTATAACGCAATAACGAATGTTGGAACAAATCCCACAGTTGACGGAAAATCAAAAACGGTTGAGTCTTATATTTTCGATTTTGACAAAACGATTTATGGCGAAGAGATTAAATTAGATTTTTATAAATGGGTTAGACATGAAAAGAAATTTGAAAACCTTGAGGCTTTGAAAGAACAAATTTCTAGTGATGTTCAATTTGGAGTTAATTTTTTTCAATCGATAAAATGTATTAATTAATTATGATCTGTGTTGCTAGCTGGGGGAGATTTCGTGCGTTTAGTGGCTGTTGATGACTTAGAAGAAGGCTCAGTGCTTGGAAAAACTTTATATAGCCCGATGGGTGGCGTACTTCTTAGAAAAGGCGTAACGCTTAGGGAGTCACTTATTTCTAGTATCAAAAGACAAAGCCTTTCAGCGGTCTACATTGATGATGTGTTCACACAGGAGATTGAAATAAAGGATGTCATTAAAGAAGAGACAAGAAGTGAAATTTCTCAAAAGGTAAAAAATCTTTTTTGTAATATTGCGGATAACAAAGGTGCCGGATCATATGATCGAAGCCTTAAGCCAATTTATGAGTTGATAGAAAGCATTCTTGACCAGATTATTTCTAACAGAAAATTAGTGGTAAACTTAATTGATCTCAAAAATTATGACGACTACACGTTTCAACATTCCGTAAACGTTGCTGTTTTGTCAGCAGTAATAGGAATCAACCTTGGGTTTACCCACAGAGCCGTAACGCAACTTGCTATTGGTGCGTTGTTTCACGATGTTGGAAAAATGTTTGTCCCCAAAGATATTTTGCAGAAAAAAGGAAAACTCACCGACGAAGAAATGGAAACAATGAAACTTCATTCTGTTTATGGTTTTGACTTCTGCAAAAAACTTAATTTTACGAATGAAGCACTCATCGGTGTTTTACACCACCACGAAAAAGCAAATGGCTCGGGCTATCCGCACGGGCGAGTAAAGTCTGACATACATATTAACGCACAAATCATAGCCATCGCCGACGTATACGACGCCATGACATCTAAACGCTCCTATAAAGAAGCCATGTTACCGTCTGATGCGATTGAATACATCATGGGGAACGCCGAACAGCACTTTTCAAGTGAAGTTGTCAACTCTTTCATAAAGAAAGTTGCGGCTTACCCTGTCGGACTTACAGTTGTGTTAAGTAATGGGTCGAAAGGCGTTGTGTGTGAAAATACTGAAGGCTTGACCATGCGACCAAAAGTAAAAATTTATCCGCAAACCGAAGCAGAAACACCGAGAGTGATTGACCTAGCAGAACCAGAAAATCGAGCGTTGACAATTTTACAAGTGATAAGGTAAAGTGTGAACATAAAAAAAGCCTATGAATATCAAGGAAATCTTGATGATCATAGGCTTTTCTACCGCTTTACTTTATTGATTCTTTCAACAAACTTGCTGGGTGTTATTCTTGTTGCCTTTTTAAATTGCCTTATAAAATAGCTTTGTGAGGAAAAGCCTAAAATATTGGCGGTTTCGCTACAAGAGTTTCCATTTTTTAACAACGTTTCCGCTTCCTCAATTTTACACTTTAAAATATAGTCGGAAACAGGAATACCAACTTCTTTTCTAAATAAACGTGCAAGGTATTCCTTGCTGTAATCAGTGCCATTGGCTAGTTCATCAAGTGTAATATTATGGTGAGAATGTACTGTTATATATTCAATACAACCACGAACAACAGGAGAATAAGTAGACTTTGCTTGGTGCTGTTTCACCATTTCGGCGAAACCGATAAGCGAATTAGCCATTTCCAAAAGTACTTCAGCTGGTGTATTTTTATTATCAATTATTAAAATATCATCATCGCTTTTAGAATAAGCGACAGCCTCAACAGCGCCGCCTTCTATCGCCCCACGACAAGCAAGTGAAATGGCAGCAACAGCGGAGTATTTAAGAAGCCGCAATTGATTATGGGATGTTTTGCCGATTGGCAGTTTGAAATCAGGCGTGAGAAGTAGGCTTTTGCAAAAAGCTATCATTTCTTTCGGCTGACCTTTGACTATAAACATTAACACCTTTTTTTCCAACTCATATGGGATACGATAAAAACCAGTTTCACGTTGGTAAAAAAGTGCATCTTTTCCTTCAATATCTTGAATTTCGAAAGTTACTGTATACTCCACATGCTCAACCTCCAATCTGTGAAATAAATATATCATGCATAGCAGAATCGTGCAAGTTTTTGATGTATTTGTGATATATATATATTTTCTTTTCTGATAAAATTATAATGAGATGCAATAAATACATTTTAGGAGGAT
>JAVBKL010000108.1:0-6982 GCA_031554055.1 Eubacteriales bacterium
GATTTATTTAAGTTGTACAAGCTAATTTGGGAGCGGTTCGTTGCCAGTCAAATGACTCCAGCGGTATATGATACACAGAGTTGCAAGATTATGAATGGCACCCACACGTTTCGTGCAAGCGGCTCAACAATTAAGTTTGACGGATTTTTAAGGGTTTATAGCAAAAATGACGAATCAGAATCGGAATCAGAATCCGAAACGAACCTTCATTTTCCCGAACTCAAAGAAAGTCAAGAGCTATCGCTTTTACAAATTAACGACCAACAGCACTTTACACAAGCACCGCCAAGATATACCGAAGCAAACCTTGTTAAAACAATGGAAGAACTTGGCATCGGACGACCCAGCACTTATTCGTCAACCATTACAAATATCGTTGCACGTGGTTATGTAGCCAAAGAAAGTAAAACTTTCTATTCAACAGAACTTGGTGAAGTTGTAAACCGAATTATGAAGAGCAACTTTGACGATATTGTCAGCATAGATTTTACCGCAAAAATGGAAGATGATTTGGATAAAGTTGAAGATGGCGAAATTGTTTGGAAAGAAATACTTAGGCAATTTTATTCTCCCTTTGAAGCAAAACTACAACTTGCAGAAGCACAAATTGGACATATTGAGGTCGAAGACGAAAAGACCGATGTTATCTGCGAAAATTGCGGACGTAACATGGTAATTAAACTCGGAAAGTTCGGCAAATTTTTGGCTTGCCCTGGTTTTCCTGAATGCAGAAATGCACGACCATTCTTTGAAAATGCAGATGTTCCTTGCCCTAGTTGTGGCAGTGACATTTTGATTAAGAAAACAAAAAAAGGACGTAGGTACTTTGGTTGTAGCAATCATCCAACATGCGAGTTTATGTCTTGGAGCAAACCAACAGGCGAAAAATGTCCGGAATGCAATGAAGCGTTAGTAGAAAAGGGCACGAAGAATACAAAGATTGCTTGTTCAAACAGCAAATGCACGTATTCAAAGGAAAAAGAAGATTTCTAGGGGGAACGACCATGCCAAAGGATTTGTTGCAAGTTTCAAGGAGATTGAGTTTATTAGTTCAAGAACAAGACGTAGCACTTAGCACTTTATCAGGAATTACAAAAGAGCTTTGCTTATTTACGCACGCTTGTGTTGCAATCATTGACGTTTATGGAAAACTGCTTTCTTTTACAAAAGCCGATGATATGCATACAATTTTCAAATTAAAAGAAAGTGTAGATGGAACTTACATTGATAGTCAGCTGGCTGATCAATTGAGAAATATTGTTGAACTAAGAAATTTTAATAAGCTAACAAACTTTTATTTAAAGGGCGTTACCCCCGAAGAATTGCTTGGGTATACGGCAACTGTTTTGCCGCTCGGTGCAGCAACCGAACGAGTGGGAACAATGATTATTTATAGCAACTATTGCGAAGCGGTTGAAGAAGATATTGTTGTGCTAAAAATTTGCGGTATCATCGCTCTGTTGCTCATTAAACACGCACACATGGAACAAACTACAGAGCATTTAAGAAAAACAAACGTAGTCAAATCGGCAATTAGTACACTTTCCTATTCGGAACTGGAAGCAATACTTCATGTTTTTGATGGTCTTGAAGGGAACGAAGGATTAATCATTGCAAGCAAAATTGCCGACAAAGTAGGAATCACACGCTCTGTTATCGTAAATGCAATTAGAAAATTTGAGAGTGCTGGCGTAATAGAATCACGTTCTCTTGGAATGAAGGGCACTTACTTAAAAGTTTTAAATGATATGCTTATTTCGGAGCTGAATAAGATACGTCACTAACGTTTATTAGCTTTACTATTTATTGTTAATATGGTATGATAATTTTGTATTTAACAATTAATTTATTATTTAAGGAGGACTAAAGCAGATGTCAAAAATTATGAAAACAATGGACGGTAACGCTGCTGCAGCATATTCTTCATATGCCTTTACAGAAGTAGCAGGTATCTATCCAATCACACCATCATCCCCTATGGCAGAGCATACAGACGAGTGGGCTGCTTATGGTAAGAAAAATATGTTTGGGCAAACAGTTAAAATCATCGAGATGCAATCAGAGGCTGGTGCTGCTGGTACTGTACACGGTTCGCTTGCAGCTGGTGCACTCACAACAACTTATACAGCATCCCAAGGCTTATTACTTATGATCCCTAATATGTTTAAGATGGCTGGCGAATTGCTTCCTGCTGTACTTCACGTTACAGCACGTGCTGTTGCAAGCCACGCTCTTTCTATTTTTGGTGACCATTCAGACGTTATGGCTTGCCGCCAAACTGGTTTTGCTATGCTTGCTTCTTCCAATGTTCAAGAAGTTATGGATCTTGCTGCCGTTGCACATTTAACAGCAATCAAGAGCAGAGTTCCTTTCTTGCATTTCTTTGATGGTTTCCGTACATCACACGAAATCCAAAAGATTGAATGTCTTGATTATGAAGAACTTGCGAAACTTGTTGATTGGCAAGCAATTGACGAATTTAGAAGACGTGCTCTTAACCCAGAACACCCAGTTCTTCGTGGCACAGCACAAAACCCTGACATTTTCTTCCAAGCTCGTGAAGCTTCCAACCCATTTTATTTAGCAGTTCCTCAAATGGTTGAGAACTACATGAACGAAATCAATAAAATTACTGGTAGAGATTATAAACTTTTCAATTACTATGGTGCTCCAGATGCAGATAGACTGATTATTGCTATGGGTTCTGGCTGTGACGCAATTAAAGAAACTATTGACTTCTTGGCTGCTAAAGGCGAAAAAGTTGGTCTCTTAAACGTTCATCTTTATAGACCATTCTCAATTGAGCATTTCATGAAAGAAATTCCAGCTTCCGTTAAGAAGATTGCAGTTCTTGACAGAACAAAAGAGCCAGGTTCTTTGGGCGAGCCATTGTACCAAGATGTATGTACTGCATACTTTGACAGTGCAGAAAGACCAGTTGTTATTGCAGGTCGTTATGGCTTGGGTTCAAAAGACTTTACACCAGCACAAGTTATCGCTGTTTATGACAACTTAAAACTCGACGCTCCTAAAAACCACTTTACAGTTGGTATCGTTGACGACGTTACTAATCTTTCACTTCCTGTTGGTGCAGAAGTTGACGTTACTCCTGCCGGAACAATTAGCTGCAAATTCTGGGGTCTTGGTTCTGACGGTACAGTTGGTGCAAACAAAAACTCAATCAAAATTATCGGCGATCATACTGACAAATACGCACAAGCTTATTTCTCATATGACTCAAAGAAATCCGGTGGTATTACACAATCCCACTTACGTTTCGGCGATAAACAAATTCGCTCTACATATTTAGTTAAAACAGCTGACTTCGTTGCTTGCCACAATCCTTCTTATGTTGATAAGTATGATATGCTTTCTGATTTAAAAGATGGCGGCACATTCTTACTTAACTGCAGTTGGGATTTTGCAGAGCTTGAAGCGAAATTACCAGCAGAAATGAAGAAATATATCAAAGCGCATGATATTAAATTCTATACAATCGACGGAACAAAGATTGCTAAGGAAATCGGCCTTGGCAACAGAATTAACACTGTTTTACAATCAGCGTTCTTTGCACTTGCAAACATCATCCCAATGACAGATGCTGTTACTTATATGAAACAAGCAATCGACAGCACATACGGTAAAAAAGGCGGCAAAGTTCTTGAGATGAACCACGCAGCAGTTGACCGTGGTGCAAACGGATTTGTTAAAATTGAAGCTCCAGCGAGTTGGTCTGATGCAGTTGATGCAAAATCAGAAGCAGCTTTCACTGTTAACGAGCCAGATTTTATTAAAAACCTTGTTTACCCTGTTAATGCACAAAAAGGTGATTTCTTACCAGTTAGTACATTTACTGGCCGTGAAGACGGAACATTCCCACAAGGAACAGCGGCATTTGAGAAACGTGGTATCGCTGTAGACGTTCCATGCTGGAAATCAGAGAATTGTATTCAATGTAACCAATGCTCTTATGTTTGCCCTCATGCTGCCATCAGACCTTTCCTTGCAACTGGCGAAGAGCTTGAAAAAGCTCCAAGTGGATTTGCAACTAAAAAAGCAGTTGGCAAAGGACTTGAGAATTATACATATAGAATGCAAGTTGATGCACTTGACTGTGCTGGCTGCGGAAACTGTGCACAAGTTTGCCCAGCAAAAGAAAAAGCACTTGTTATGGAACCAATTGAAACCCAAATGGGTGAGATGGAGAACTGGCACTTTGCTCTTTCTTTAACAGAGAAAGAGAATCCAATCAACATCGAAACTGTTAAGGGTAGCCAATTTGAGCAACCACTTCTCGAGTTCTCGGGAGCTTGTGCTGGCTGTGGCGAAACTCCATATGCGAAACTTGTTACTCAATTATTTGGTGATAGAATGTACCTTGCAAACGCAACAGGTTGTTCTTCAATCTGGGGTGGTAGTGCACCTTCTACACCATATACAACAAACAGCAAAGGTCAAGGTCCAGCTTGGGCAAACTCATTGTTTGAGGACAATGCAGAATACGGCTTGGGTATGTACTTAGGCGTTAAACAAATTAGAGAAGGCATTGCTCTTAAAGTTCAAAGACTTCTTGAGGTAGCTAGCAAAGACGAGACAAAAGCAGCTCTTACAAACTGGCTTGAGACCATGAACGACGGCAAAACATCAAAAGCGGCTTCTGCAAAACTTGTTGAAGTATTATCAAAATGCAATTGCGATGGCGAAGCTTCTGAAATTGCAAAAGATATTCTTAAAAACTCTGACCACCTCGTTAAGAAATCCCAATGGATTTTCGGTGGCGACGGCTGGGCATATGATATTGGATTCGGCGGACTCGACCATGTACTTGCTTCTGGCGAAGATGTAAACGTTCTTGTATTTGATACAGAAGTTTATTCAAACACTGGCGGTCAAGCAAGTAAAGCAAGCCCTAAAGCATCTATTGCTAAATTTGCTGCAGCTGGAAAAAGAATCCGTAAAAAAGATCTTGGCATGATTGCTATGAGCTATGGTTATGTTTATGTTGCTCAAGTAGCTATGGGCGCTAACCAAAATCAATTGATCAAAGCATTAACAGAGGCTGAAAGCTATCCAGGCCCATCACTTGTTATTGCTTATGCTCCTTGTATCAACCACGGAATTAAGGGCGGTATGGGTACCACACAACTCCAATCCAAACTTGCTGTTGATGCTGGATACTGGCACTTATACAGATACAACCCATTGCTTGAAGAAGAAGGAAAAAATCCGTTCTCACTTGATTCAAAAGAGCCAACGGCTAGCTTCCAAGACTTCATCGGTTCTGAGGTTCGTTATTCTTCACTTAAGCTTACATTCCCAGAGGTTGCTGATGAACTCTTTAAGGCTGCCGAGGAAGATGCAAAGAGAAGATATGAGTCTTACAAAAAATTAACAGTTTAATAAAAACCTTAGGCGGTGTGCAAATTTTCATTTTGCACACCGCTTTTTTGTGATATAATGTAGATTAGTAAGGTCTAACTATTGGAGGAAATAACATTGAGTAAAGAATATAATGAGCTTGAGCTACAAAAAACATATATCGAAAAAGTAGCAAAGCTCAACAACACATACTATGAACAAACTGGCAAACGTAAATCATTTGCTGTTTTAACATTTGGCTGCCAAATGAATGCACATGACTCTGAAAAACTAGAAGGCATGCTCGTCGAAATGGGTTATGACAAAGCGAGTAGCGAAAAAGAAGCAGATTTTGTTATTCACAATACTTGTTGCGTTCGTGAAAATGCAGAAAATAAAGTGTATGGAAACCTTGGTATCCTAAAAAATTTAAAGAAATCAAAACCAGATCTAAAAGTTGCAGTTTGTGGCTGTATGATGCAACAAGATACCGTTATTGAGAAAATCAAAACATCTTATCGCAACGTAAATTTAATTTTTGGAACGTTCAACTTACACAGATTTCCGCAACTGCTCCATACAAGTCTTGAAACTAATTCAATGATTATAGATGTTTGGAAAGAGCATGATGAAATTATTGAGGATTTGCCAATCATTCGTGAGTTCAAACACAAAGCTTCTGTAAACATCATGTATGGTTGCAATAATTTTTGTTCGTACTGCATTGTTCCTTATGTACGCGGGCGTGAACGGAGTAGGGATGTTTGCGATATAATAAAAGAGATCAACTCTTTGGTATCTTCTGGCATAAAAGAAATTACACTACTTGGTCAAAACGTAAACTCATACGGAATCGGCCTTGAGAATCCTACAACATTTTCGGGTCTACTTCGAGAAATAAATAAAATTGATGGCATCAAGCGGATACGTTTTATGACGCCACATCCCAAAGATTTATCCGATGACCTAATCGATGCAATCCGTGATTGCGAACATATATGCAAGCATATTCATTTACCAGTACAATCTGGAAACACCGAAATTCTAAAGAAAATGAATAGACATTACACCAAGAACAGCTATCTCGCTCTGGTTGGAAAAATAAAAAAAGAAATTCCTGATGTAACATTGACAACAGATATTATTGTTGGTTTTCCGGGTGAAACGGAAGAACAATTTTTGGATACGTTGGATGTCATTCGAGAAGTGAAGTACACAACGGCTTATACATTTATTTATTCAAAGCGAACAGGAACTCCAGCGGCAGTTATGGATTGTCAAATTGATGAAGATGTAATAAAAGATCGTTTTGGTCGTTTGCTTGAAACTTTAAATTCTGGAATTTATGAATTAAATCAATCATTTGTTGGACAAACTATGTCTGTGCTGGCAGAAGACGTAAGCAAGCAAGATGAAGCCCTACTTACTGGCCGTACTGATGGAAATATTTTGGTTCATTTTAAATCCGAAAAATCCGCAATCGGAAATTTTGTTAATGTCAAAATAACTGACTGCAAGACTTTCTACTTAATTGGTGAGGTGTGTTAAATGTCAATTTGTTATGAAAAAGCCAGAGAGCTTGGCGATTTAATTTTAAAGTCAGAACAGTCCATTCAACTTTCTG
>JAVBKL010000107.1:0-19684 GCA_031554055.1 Eubacteriales bacterium
CAGTATATACTTGGGTCTCACGAGGGGACACCTTTAAAAAAATTCAAGACAAGCTCAAACGCTGGCAGTATTTTAGCGGCACGGTTGATGGAATCTATGGGCATCAGACGATGGAGGCTGTCAAATTTTTTCAAAAGAAGAACGGATTGTATGTTGACGGAATCGCCGGGCAGAAAACACTTGAAGCACTGGGAATTTTTGAAAACGAAGAACAAGTTCCTGCACCAGCCGTCTCTAATAGAGAAAACGATATTTGGATGCTCGCTTGTTTGATAAATGGTGAAGCACGAGGCGAAGCATATGCGGGGCAAGTTGCCGTGGGAGCTGTGGTGATGAACAGGGCAAGAAGTGCGTCGTTCCCGAATACGGTTTCTGGTGTAATTTATCAGCCCGGAGCATTTGATGCGGTAAAGGATGGGCAGTTTGAACTGGAACCGACTGAATCCTGTATCAGAGCAGCAAGAGATGCATTTAACGGCTTTGACCCAACAAAGGGAGCCTTGTACTATTGGAATCCTAAAACGGCTACCAACAAATGGGTTTTGGGAATACCTGTTACCGTTGTAATCGGCAATCATAATTTTGGGATAAGGTAGGGGGTGCTTGAATGAAAAGATATACAACGTATATTTTGCTTGGCGTTGCTTTGGTTGCAAGCTTATTATTTAGCGGCTACCAAATGGAAGAGAAAAATAAGTACAGGCGATACTTGGACTATGACTATCGACATTCATTTCACCAAGCATCTGGCTATATTGAAAACGTAAACAACTTACTTAAAAAAGTGGAGATTTCTGAACTTCCAGAACAGACCACAGGCACTTTGGCAGAAATTTGGAAACAAGCCGCCGCAGCACACGATAGCATCTCACGACTACCCTATAACCATGAGATGATTGCATCAAGTTTAAAATTTTTATCACAAGTCAGTGATTTGAGTTATTCGCTCATGAAAAAATCTATGGAGTATCAAGAGCTTTCGGAAGAAGATTGGAAAAAGCTCAAGAGTATGCGGGTGTATTCCGAATCTTTGTCAAGTAGAGTAAATGAAGTGATCGCACAATCAGGCACGTTAAAACTTGACTGGGACAAGCTGATCACGGAAGAACCTTCCACAGAAACAGTGGTTGACAATGAAGTGCTTGGATCAATGGTTGAGGTTCACAAACAGTTCATGGAATATCCAACGCTGATATATGATGGGCCGTTTTCGGATCACATAAGAGACATGAAGCCGTTATTTACCGAAGGCATGAAAGAGATTACAATCGAAGAGGGCAAAGCAATTGCGATAGATGTTCTCAAGAACTTTTCGGTAAGTGAAGTGAGATATGCCGGAACGTCGGACGAAGCGGCTCAAAAAGGCGTGCCAGTTTTTAGTTATGAGGTTTTTACAAGTGACACGAACAACGCAAGCATTTGGATTGACATAACAAAAAAAGGTGGATACCCACTCTTAATTTTAAATGGAGATCCAGTTATTGGTGAGCATAGTTTTTCCACAGACCAAGCAATCGAGATGGCAAAAGGCTTTTTGCAGAGAAATGGGTTTGCCAACATGGAATACAGCTACTATGATTTATACGAGAATAGCATCGTGATAAACTTTGCTCCGATGGAAAACAATATACTGTTATATTCTGATCTAGCAAAGGTGAAAATCAGTTTGGTTGACGGTAGGTTACTCGGTTTTGAAGCATTGGGCTATATAATGATGCATCACGAAAGACAGAGCGTAGTGCCAACTATATCAGAAGAAGTGGCAAAGGGTTATGTGTCACACAATTTTAAAATAGATGCCGCACAGTTGTGTGTGATTCCTCTTGAGGATATGAGCGAGGCACTTTGTTATGAATTTACTGGAACGCATGAAGATTTGATTTATAAAATCTATATCAATGCTCATACCGCCAAGCTTGAGAAGGTGTACGAAATTATCATGAGCGAGTCGGGCGTTTTGGCTCAATAAATATTTTACAGTGGTGAATAAGCTCAAAAGATTTGGCTCTGCATATGATTATTATTAGGAAAATACAAATATTTATTGTAAATTTCTGCCATAGACGTTAGAATGGTCTTAAGAATATGTTAGGAGTTGAGTCAATGAATAAAATTACGGTTGCAGTGCTGTTTGGTGGGCGTTCCCCCGAACACGAAGTCTCAAAAGCTTCTGCGGCAACAATCATATCGAATATGTCAGAAGAACTGTATCACATAATCCCTGTATATATTACTCGTGAAGGCAAATGGCTGATGTACGACGGAAGCATTGATAACATTAGAAATGTGCAATGGGAGAAATATGGCACAGTGGCAGTCATAAGCCCTGATTCGGAGCACAAAGGTTTGCTTAGAATCGTGGGAGATAAAGTCAAGCGGATTCCAATTGATGTGGCGGTTCCAATTTTGCATGGGGCAAACGGCGAGGACGGAACGATTCAAGGATTGTTTGAACTCGCGGGAATCCCTTATGTGGGCTGTGGCGTTTTATCATCAGCAGTTTGTATGGATAAGGCAATCTCAAAAACAATTTGTGAACATTTGGGAATTAGGCAGACGCCATACCTCACTTACAAACAACATGAACTTGTCGACACAACAGAAGTATTTAAGAAGATTAAAAGTAAGCTTGGGTATCCTTGTTTTGTAAAACCGGCAAACGCAGGTTCAACCATTGGAATATCAAAAGCGACTAATAAAAAAGAGCTTGAAGCCGCAATAGAAGCCGCACTCTTACATGATAACAAAATTATCATTGAGAAGGCGGTTGTTGGGCGGGAACTTGAATGTGCGGTTCTAGGCGACGGCACAGATACCACAGAGGCGTCTTGTGTGGGCGAAATTATTTCGGCTGGCGACTTTTATGATTTTGATTCCAAGTATAATAACAAAGAATCGAAAACGATTGCACCGGCGGAGATTCCCGATGAAGTGTCTGACGAAATTCGGAATATGTCAATTAAAATATTTAAGTCGCTTGACTGCAAGGGCTTGTCCAGAGTAGATTTCTTCTGGGACGAAGCAGCGAACAAAGTGATATTTAATGAAATCAATACCTTCCCTGGGTTTACCTCCATCAGTATGTACCCAATGCTTTGGAGTGAAATGGGTGTGGCGATTGGCGATTTAATTGACAGGTTAATAAAGATTGCGTTAAAAGCAGAGTAAAAATTAAGAGGGAGCGTCCAAGACGTCCCCTCTTAATTTTTATGTCATCGGTTTAAACAGTTGATCAAGTTTTGTGAGGATTACAAAGTTTCCACGCACTTTCAATTGTCCAATCATAAAAGCTTTTTGTGCCGTACATTTTCCTGTTAAAACTTCGGACCATACAGAGCAATCGGCTAGTATGGTTATATCGGGTGCATCGGATATGCCATCAAAAAATTGGCACTCGGCATTATTAATTTGAATGAAGCCGTCAAACTTTTCACTTCCAGAAATGATGAGCTGAATCACTGCCACAAATCCCGCAGCAAGCTGTGGTTGAAAATAGTGTGACATGGTTTGGGTCATTTGCTTAACCGTTTTTGTGCGAGGCAAGATTGCCTGTGGTTGGCGAGGGATAAGGGGCTCATTTAAAATTGGGTTCGGTTTGTATTCTGGTGGTGGGTCTTGCATTTTTTTTGCAAAGAGTTGCGTAATCTCGCTCACATCTTGCTCTTGCTTATGCGTCATGGAGTTTAAGCTTAATTTTTCGTACACTTCGCTTATGCCAAGCTTCTGGTTTTTTTCCACACGCTGTAAAGTTTCGTATTGGCTTGTGCTTAACCCATCAATTGGAGTTGCAACTGTCGGCGGTCTAAAGTGAGCGGTTTCTGATGAAACAAAGAATCTACGGTTTTGTCGTACAATTCTGTAATAATCCTCGACTTGCTTTTCGATGATTTCGCGAGTGGCTGGTGTTTCCAATGTTTTTATTAATAAGGAAGAAAGTCCAATTTTTACCGAATCAAATGCACCAAATCGATTTAAAATTCTTGAAAAAGAATCAAGTACATATCGTTCGTCAGAATGATAGCTCGTCACGATAACCATGCAGTTTTTGTTTCGGAGTACATCTTCATGGTCTTGTAAAACCAAATGCTCAATAAACGTGCTCATGATCGACGAAGTTTCATAGAGGTTTGCTGTGGTGGCAAAAATAACGCCGTCTGAATCTTCTAAATGCTTCATAATTTCTTCGGTGGCTTTGGATTTTATGCCGTCAAAGTACGGGATTTTTGCGTAAGCTAAATTTATATTTTGAATGGTTACACCAAGTTCGACCAATGTATCAAAAACTATTTTCATAACAGTGCTTAGTTCGCTATCGTAGTTTGGCATTGCTCCGTATAAAGCTGTTAATTTCATTTTGTACCTCCTTTTTGCTCGGTCTCTTTATGTATAAACTCGTACTTCATTATTGACAGAGGTTCTTTTAATAATGCAAAATTTTTTTTAAAACCCATCGGTATATCAGAGGATACCCCAGATATGTTATCAAAAAATTTATTGGCAATCAACATGGAACGATAAATATGAAAATCATTTGTCACGACCAAAATTTTTGGCTCGGGGTCAGCGTCTATGAGTTCTTTTGTGAACTTTAAGTTCTCGTAAGTATTCTTGGCTTTTTCTTCGAAAATTATGTTTTGGGTAGGAACACCTTGTTTAATTAGCCAATTGCCCATTACACTTGCAACGGAGGTCTCGAAATTTTTTGGCATTCCGCCAGTGACAACAATTTTATCGGCGTAACCATCGTTGTAAATGGTTAATCCCTGCTCAAGCCGTTTTAAAAGCCAAGGGCTAGGTTCGCCGTCTGATGTGATGGAGTGACCCAAAATGACAATATAGTCAGATGAAACAGGTACAAATTTATTTTGATTTTTGTAAACATCGGATAAAATAAAGCAATAGACTACTCCGCAAATAAGTGCAAATAGGAGCAGATAGATTTTTAAAAACAAATAAGGTGTGTTTCTGATTTTTTTCAAATTAATCTCCGCCTCTTAGCTTTCATTCAACCTTGATTATAACACAACGCCAAGTTTTTGCCATAAAAAAATATAATTTTAATAAGAATGTAAAAAAGGTATAAAAAATTGGAAATTTGTAGTAAAATATAAGGATACGAAATTAGTAAGGAGAGATTCTTCAAGTGAAAAAAATCATTTTAACCGGCGGCGGAACAGCAGGGCATGTTACGCCAAATCTCGCTTTGTTACCTAAATTAAAAAACGAAGGCTTTGAAGTCGTTTATATCGGAAGTTATAACGGCATGGAAAAAGAACTTGTCAAAGACAGTAAAATTCCGTATCATGGAATTTCTGCGGGCAAATTAAGAAGATATGTAGATTTAAAAAATATTACTGACGCTTTTCGTGTGGTGAAGGGGCTTGCTGATGCCGTTTCGATTATGAGAAAAGAGAAACCGAATATTGTGTTCTCCAAGGGTGGCTTTGTCACGGTTCCTGTTGTGATTGCGGCGAAAATTTGCGGTGTACCTGTAGTCATTCATGAATCAGATATTACGCCAGGTCTTGCCAATCGAATTGCTATTCCGTTTGCAACTGCCATTTGCACATCGTTCCCCGAAACCGTTTCGCAGTTATCAAAAAAGAAAGCGTTCGCCACTGGCTCGCCCATGCGTGAGGAGCTTTTTTATGGCAACGAAGAAAAGGGAAAAGACATTTGCAGATTTAAAGACAACAAGCCTGTGGTTTTAATTGTTGGAGGCAGCAGTGGTTCGGCTGTGATAAACTCATGCGCGAGGGCGGCACTACCCGAACTTTTAAAAGCATATAACGTGATTCATCTTTGTGGTAGGGGTAATGTTGACGCAAATATTCAAATGAGCGGCTATATTCAATTTGAATTTTTGTCAAAGGAGCTGTCACACATTTTTGCGGTGACAGACTTGGTTATTTCTCGTGCGGGCTCCAATGCGATTTTTGAATTGCTGGCACTTAGAAAACCAAGCATACTGATTCCGCTTTCAAAGAAAGCAAGCAGGGGCGACCAAATTTTAAACGCTCAGTCCTTCTTCTCGCAAGGCTTTTGTGAGGTGATGCAAGAAGAGGACCTATCTCCGGAAAAACTGACAAAAGAACTATCATCGCTTTTTGCAAACAGAGATAAGTATATTGCTAAAATGAAAAATTCGAAACTCTCAAACGGAGTCGATGAGGTTTGCAAAGTTATAAATGATTATTGCAAGTGATAAAAGGGTGGAGTTTCTTGGATAAACCTAACAATGAAACAAAAGAAAATTTAATTCAAGTCAGAAATTTAAGCTACAGTTATTACGATGCAAAAACGCTTGAAGATATAAGCTTTGACATATTAAAAGGCGAATTTGTTTGCATCATTGGATCAAACGGTACAGGCAAAAGCACGTTGCTTAAACTTCTGCTTGGTATTATTCCCCTGCAAGAAGGCGAGATTTTATACCTAGGTGAAAAAACGAACGAATTTAAGAAACTTGGCATTTCATATGTTTCACAGCGGGCAACTGCTTTTAACCAAAGCTTTCCAGCCACGGTATCCGAAGTGGTTTCGCTCGGGCTTTTAGGGTTTCGAAAAGATTCAAAAGAAATTAAAGCTGCGCTCGAAAAAGTTGGTATGCTTGAGTCAGCAAATAAGCTCATTGGGAATTTATCAGGAGGGCAACAGCAAAGGGTTTTGATTGCAAAAGCTCTCGTAAGCCGACCTCGTATTATTTTTTTAGACGAACCGACAACTGGTATTGACCATCATGCGGCTGGTGCTCTTTGTTGCCTTTTGGCGGAACTTAACGAAAAAGAGCAACTCACTGTGGTGATGGTCACGCATGATTTTTCACTTACAAAAAGCCATGCAACAAAAATTTTGAAGCTTGGCAAAAACGGAAAACTAAAGATTTTAAATCCAGATAGGTACATTCAGGTGAGGGAGTAAATTGGAGATACTAAGTTATGATTTTATGCAAAGAGCTTTTGTTGTAGCGATATTTATTTCGATTATAACGCCGCTCATTGGCAATGTTATCGTTCTTAAACGCTTATCAACTGTGGGTGACGCACTCTCCCATTCCAGTCTTGCTGGTGTTGCAATTGGTCTTTGCTTGGGAATTAATCCAGTGCTTGGTGCGGTGATTCTTGCAATTGTTTCTGCCCTTTGTATTGAGGCGATTCGAAAAGAATTTCCTAAGTATACGGAGATTGCAACCAGTGTGGTTATGTCTGTGGGAGTTGGGCTTGCGGCGATTTTTTCGGGCTTTGTAAAGAATGCAGCCAACTTTAATAGTTTTTTATTCGGCAGTATAGTGGCGGTTAGCGAGTTTGAAATGTATATGGTTGTCGCTTTGAGTGTTACGGTTATTTTGGCAATGTACATCATGCATGATAAACTTTTCTACATAACTTTTGATGAGGAAGGGGCAAGGCTTGCGGGTGTTCCTGTCAATCGAATCAATTTTATTTTTACTGTTTTGACGGCAATTGTTGTTTCGGTATCAGCAAGAACTGTGGGTGCCTTGGTGATTTCAAGCTTAATGGTGTTGCCAGTGGCGGCGGCACTACAAATTTCTAAAAGCTATAAGAACAATATTGTGTTGGCTGTCATTTTTGCCGTACTGTTTACTGTGGTTGGTCTTGTGCTGTCGTTTTATTTGGATTTGAAACCCGGCGGAACAATTGTTATACTAGGAACGTTAGTCCTAATGATTACTATTTTAATACGAAAGTTAAGAGGTGCTTAAATTGAAGAAAAATGCATTTAAAAAAATAATGAACACGTTAGCGATTGCATCACTTTGTGCAGCAATTGCTGTGGGTTGTGGCAGCAAAAAGAATGATGTGAAACCTACTTCAGAGCCGACCAAACAAGTAGAATCTCAAGCCCCAATTGTGACCGTGAAACCGCAAGCGTCTGTGGATATACAGATACTTGAATATTTTCCTTTTAAGGAAAACACGTTATACAAGTATGTAGGGGAAGGCATTGTTGATTTAAACCAAGAGAGTTTTGCCATTTACACAAGAGACAATCAGATGCAAAGATTTACAAAGAGTGAAAACTTTAAAGTAACAGATGTTTTTGGTGTACATGACGGAACATTGTTCTTAGATCTTGGAAACACATTTTACTATATGGACAGCTTGCTTGATTACGGCAAAACGATGGGAACGATTGTCTTGCAAGGGCCACTGGAAGTTGGTACAAAATGGCAGTTTGATGCAAACGAAAGTGCAGAAATCACAAGCATGAACGTTGCAGTTGAAACGCCATATGGAAAGTTTGATACAATGGAAGTTACCTCTGTTGATAAAGATGGAAACAAAAGGCAAGACTATTATGCAAAAGGCGTGGGTCTTGTAAAATCGAATTACCTCCAAGGCGGAAGCGAAGCGACCATGTCATTGTCTGAAATTGTTGAAAACACAAGTTTCCCTATTGATGTGAATTTCTATTTGGTCAATTCAACAACTGGACAAGACGAAGTGGAGAAACGTTCACTTGAACTCAAGTCAAATATTGACCTAGTAAAATATTTGGAAACAGAAATGAAAAAAAGCAAAACGGCAGATTACGAAGCATTGATACCAGAAGGTGCGTCCATCAATGAAATCGTGATTGATTGGCAAAAGAGTTTGGCAGAAGTTGATTTATCAAAAAATTATGTTGAGCAACTTGGTGTTGGTGCGGGCATTGAAAATTCAGTGCTACAGGCAATTGTTAATACAGTAGGAAATTTCTACGGAACAGACAATGTACAAATTACGCTTGATGGCAAAAAATACGAAAGCGGACATATAACAAAAGAAATCGGTGATTACTTTAAAACAGAGAAGCCAGAAGAGAAAACCGAATAATATTACGTGAGCAATTGCGAAAAAAAGTGGGTGTATGTTATAAATAGTATAGAAACAAATAAAGAAACAATAGCGTCAGGTGCAAGAACAAAAGAGTTAATTACCAAGTATGGATTTAACTTTAAAAAGAGTTACGGACAAAACTTTTTAATTGACACCCATGTGCTAAATAAAATAATCAATTCGGCAGAATTAACCAAAGACGATTATGTAATAGAAATTGGGCCGGGAATCGGCAGCCTCACACAAGAACTTTGTTCAAAGGCTGGAAAAGTAACGGCAATTGAAATTGACAAAAAACTCATTCCGATTCTAAATGAGAGTTTAAGCGAGTTTGAAAATTTGGACATCATCAATGAGGATGTTTTAAAGGTAGACTTGCATGAACTCATTAAGAACAGCGGTTATGGTTCGGCAAAGGTTGTTGCAAACTTGCCGTACTACATAACAACTCCGATTATTATGGGGCTTCTCGAAAATAAAGTTCCGATTAAAAGCATTATCGTCATGGTGCAAAAGGAAGTAGCTGCCAGAATGCAGTCAAAGCCTGGCACTAAAGATTATGGCTCGCTGTCACTTGCTGTTCAGTACCGTGCAGACGCTTATCTTGTGGCAAACGTTCCGCAGAATTGCTTTATGCCACGGCCAAATGTTGACTCGGCAGTGATCAGACTTACGCCGCTTGAGACACCAAAAGTAGAAGTACGAGACGAAGTTTTTTTCTTTGAAATCATTAAATCGGCGTTTAGTATGAGACGTAAGACACTTGTGAATTGCTTTTTTAACAGTGGCATATGCAATAGCAAGGAAGAAATCGCAAAGGTTTTGGTGGAATGTGGGCTTGATGAAAAAGTTCGTGGTGAGACGCTAGGTCTTGTGGAATTTTCTAAGCTTGCAGAAAAGTTTTTAGAGCAAAGAGGTCTTTAATGTAATATTCTTTTTTCATGCGGTACTGCATATATTGATACAAATGCAAAAGCGATTTTTTTGCAAGGAGGTATGATGATGCAGTACAGCAGAGTGTTTTTCACGCTTATGCAAGAAAGTTTAGGATATGGTAACAAGGGGCACACGCCGACAGGAAGAGTTATTTTAGAAAAAAGAGGCGGCGAATGCAAAATAACTTTGACGCTTCAAGATTTAAAACCCGAAACAAATTATAAGTTGTACATAATGAGCAGCAGCGAAGGTTTTAGCGGAATCGAAGTAGGAAATGTAATTGTAGACGAGCGGGGCAAGGCAGAGCTTAAAAAAGAATTGTCGATGAAAGCGATGGAAGAAAGTGCAATTACAATTGATAAGGTAGACATAATAGGGATTGCAGTCGTTAATAAATCGGAACATACTTGGGTGATGGCTGGTTACAAAGGTGAAGTGATTCGCTTTAAGGACAAGTTTAACGAGGTTCGGAAAAATACCGAATACATGCCAGAACCAATCAAGCTTGAACCTGTAGTCGAAACAGAATTAGAATTAGAACCACAACCACAACCACAACCAGCACCACAACCAGAACCGAAAGCCAGAGCTGAAGAGTTTTTTGACGACATAGTGAGTGAACCCAAGGAACTGCCAAAGCCAGAGGACGAAAGCAAACATATTAGCTTTATGAATATTGCAAAAAAACTAAACAAAGAAATAGAAGAGCTTGAGGGATATTTAAAAATCAATCCACAGAATGAAACAGCCAACCCCCAAAGCCCACTTGAAGTTATTTTTATGAACCACCCCAAAATGGAGCCTTTCAAAAATTCTGGTAACAAAGAGTTTTCAGAAATCAAGTGGGTAAGAATTTCACCTAGAGAATTAATTACGTTGCCGCTTAATCATTGGAAATACATGAACGAAAGCTTCATTTGGTCGGCATACAGAAAATACAAGCATCTGATTTTGGGTGAAGGAACAAATAAAGATGAACAAAAGTTTTATATTTTGGGCGTACCAGATATTTACAAAAATGAACAAAATGTCTATGCAAATAGATTAGGATTTAAAAATTTTAAAACTTGTGACGAACATACTACAAGAGAAAACAACCACGGATATTGGGTTTTAGAAATATTGCACCAAAAAACTTGATTATTGATTCATAAAATGTTAATATTATAGCGATGGCTCGAAGGAGCTGTCGCTATATTTGTATATAGATTGGAGTGATAAGTTTGGTTTATAGAAATTTTGCTGAGCTTGAGAACAGGGTAAAGTCTTTGGGGCATAAGACAATTGTTGTTGCCGCATCTCATGACCTACACACGCTTGAAGCTCTTTGCGACGCTAGTAAAACACTAGACATTGGTTGTTTACTGGTCGGCGACAAAGCAAAAACATTAGAGATTTGCAAAAAAATTGGATTTGACGTGAACGAAGAATTAATTTATCACACAGAGAACGATGAAGAATCAGCAAAAGTTGCAGTCGAGCTTGTCCGCGTAGGCAAGGCAGACGTTTTAATGAAGGGCATTTTGCAAACAGCAACCCTTTTAAAAGCTGTTCTTAATAAAGAGTGGGGTATTCGTGGTGGCGGCGTGATGTCACATCTCGCAGTCCTTGAATCTCCAGCGTATCATAAACTTATGTTCATTACGGATGGTGGAATGACACCATATCCAGATTTGAACCAAAAACGCCAAATAATTGAAAATACAGTAGGCTTCATGCTTAAAATTGGATATGACGAGCCAAAAGTTGCGGCACTTGCTGCGGTTGAATCAGTCAGTGATAAAATGCCTGAGACGCTTGACGCAAAAGAACTTGAAACGGCTTGTGCAAATGGCGAAATTAAAAACTGCATCGTCCATGGCCCGCTTTCTATTGACCTTGCAATCAGTCGTGAGTCAGCGGAAATAAAGGGTGTCATCAATGCAGTTACTGGCGATGCCGATGTTTTGTTAATGCCAAATATTGCAACAGGAAATATCATGAGTAAATCCTTGTTATATCTAGGAAATGCAAAAATGGCTGGTTGTGTTTTGGGTGCAACCGCTCCGATTGTTTTGGTTTCTCGCGGGGCTTCCGCAGAAGAAAAACGTCTATCAATTATGTTTTGCCTAGCTGGCGAATAATTCAAATACAAGAGGTGGTATAGAAATGAGAATGTTACTCACTGGTGACGAAGCCATTGCTCGTGGTGCGTTTGAAGCAGGCATTAAATTCGCTTCTGCATATCCCGGAACACCAAGTACAGAAATCTTGGAAAACATCACTCAATACAAAGAAATTAGATCCGAATGGGCTACCAATGAGAAAGTGGCTCTTGAAGCGGCTTGCGGTGCATCCATCGGCGGCGTGAGAAGTCTCGCTTCCATGAAGCACGTTGGTGTAAACGTAGCAGCAGACCCGCTGTTTACTTTTTCTTACACTGGTGTCAACGCTGGACTTGTTTTAATTACAGCGGACGAGCCTGGACAACACTCTTCACAAAATGAGCAAGACAACAGATACTATGCACTTTCTGCAAAAGTTCCTATGTTTGAGCCAAGTGACAGCGCGGAATGCTTAGAGATGACAAAAGCGGCTTTTGATTTAAGCGAGCAATTTGATACGCCTGTTTTATTCAGGGTTACTACAAGAGTTTGTCATTCAAAGAGCATGGTTGAATGTTCTGACAGAGTGGAAGTGGCAGACAAGCCATACGAGAAAAATATCAGAAAATATGTAACTGTTCCGGGTATTGCAAAAGGTTTGCGTATAAAAGTGGAAGAGAGAATGAAAAAGCTTTTAGAATTCTCAAACACAACGCCATACAATAGAATCGAAAAAGGCAACGGCAAAATCGGCGTGATCTGTTCGGGTATGACGTATTGCTATGCAAAAGAAGTGTTCGGCGATGATGTGAACTATTTAAAACTCGGTTTTACAAACCCATTGCCAGATGCAATTTTGGACGAGTTCTACAAACTGGTTGACAAAGTTTATATTATCGAAGAGAACGACCCATACATCGAGCAATGGGTGAAAGCTTGCGGTTCCGAATGTCATGGAAAAGATACTTTCCCAGCGTATGACGAATTGACTCCAGATGTCATTCGCACTTCTGTATACGGAAAAGCTCTTGACCAAATTACATATAAAAAAGAACTTGTTGTGCCAAGACCTCCAGGACTTTGTGCTGGTTGCCCACACAGAGGCGTATTCTATGAACTTGCTAAAAAGAAAAACACAGTGGTTGCTGGCGACATCGGTTGTTATACATTGGGATTTGCTGATCCGTACAATGCAATTGACTTTGTTATTTGTATGGGTGCGGCGTTTAGCTCGGGTCACGGTGCTCAATCTGCATTTGACATTCAGGGTTCTGACAAACGTGTGGTGGCAATCCAAGGCGATTCCACATTCTTCCACACAGGAATTAACTCGCTTGTTGAAGTTTTATATAATAACAGCAAAACAATTTGCGTGATTTTAGATAACCGTATCACTGGTATGACTGGTCACCAAGAAAATCCAGGAACTGGTAAAACTGCAAGCGGCGACCCAGCTCACGAAATTGAAATTGAAGCGGTTGTACGTGCCCTTGGTGCAAAAAATGTTGCCGTTATCAATCCAAATAACTTGAAAGAAGTTCGCCAAGCGTTTAACGATGCTTATGCAAAAGACGAACCATCTGTCATCATTACTCGTTGGCCATGCGTGTTAAAACGTATTTCCGCAGCAGAGCGTGATGAGTTTGGAAAAGAATTATTTGCAAAGAAATATGCAGTTGACGATGAAAAATGTATTACATGCAAAGCTTGTATTAAGTCTGGTTGCCCTGCTATATCCATTGATCCTGCAAAAAACAAATCCTCGATTGACGTAAATCAATGTGTGGGTTGTAGTGTTTGTGCTCAAATATGTCCAAAAGCGGCAATTGCAGAAAAATAAGGGGTGATAAAATGACTAAGAGTATATTATTAGTAGGCGTGGGCGGTCAAGGTACAATTTTGGCGAGTAAGCTTTTGACACATGGCCTTTTGCAAGCAAATTATGATGTAAAAATGAGCGAAATACACGGAATGAGCCAACGTGGCGGTTCTGTTTCTTCTCAAGTTCGTTACGGCGAAAAAGTTTTCTCTCCTGTTATTGAAAAAGGCGGAGCGGATATTTTAGTTTCATTCGAAAGAATGGAAGCTTTGCGTTGGCTTGAATATGTAAAACCAACCGCAAAAGCGATTGTAAATGATTATAGTATCATGCCTATGCCTGTTATCATTGGCAAAGCAGAATACTCACCAGATATTCTTGACGAAGTACGTGCACATGTACCTGTTACTTTGATCAAGGCAAACGAAGAAGCAATTAAACTTGGCAATGCGAAAGTTATGAACATTATCCTTTTGGGTGCGACAGTGAAACTCATGGAGCTTACAAACATTGATTGGGATAAAATCATTGCTGAAAACGTGAAACCAGCGTTTATTGAGATTAACCAAAAAGCATTTAAGTGTGGAATCGAGCTTGTGGAGGGAATGTAATGTCCGAAAAATTAATTCTTGCCATTAATCCTGGCTCAACATCTACAAAAATCGGTTTGTTTAAAGGTGAGCAAGAAATTTTCAAAGAGAGCATTGAACATGATCACAAAGAAATTGAAAAATATGGCAGCATCGTTGAACAAAAAGATATGCGTCGTGATGTTGTCATCGAATGCCTTAAAAAGCATGGATACACTATTGAACAACTATCGGCTGTTGTGGGTCGTGGCGGTTTGTTCCCACCGATTAGCACAGGCGGTTATAAGGTAAATCAAAAAATGAAAGACTTGGTTCTCAACGAAGAAATTTCTCCACATGCATCAAACCTTGGCTGTATTTTGGCTGACGGTGTAGCTTCTCAAGTGGGAATCCCAGCATTTATTTATGATGCGGTTTCCGCTGGAAATCTCTTGCCAATCGCAACCGTGACAGGCATGGCAGAAGTTACTCGCAGAAGCTTGACACATGTGTTAAATTCTCGTGCTATGGCGATTGATTATGCAAAATCAATTGGTAAAAAATATGAGGATCTTAATTTGATAATCGTGCATTTAGGTGGCGGCATCTCCTTAAGCGTACATATCAAGGGTGAGCTCGTTGACTCCTTGGCAGATGACATGGGGCCATTCTCTCCAGAGCGTTCTGGAAGTATCCCTGTGCTTGAAGTAATCGAGTTATGCTACAGCGGAAAGTTCACCAAAAAAGAAATGCAGAAGAAAGTTCGTGGCAACGGCGGTTTAAAATCCCTTGTTGGTACAACCGATTGTCGTGAAGTGGAAAAAATGATTGACAACGGCGACGAGCACGCAAAACTTGTTCTCGAAGCAATGGCATATAACGTGGCAAAGGGCGTAGGCTCACTTGCACCGATTCTAAAGGGTAATTGCGATGCAATCATTTTAACAGGTGGCGTTGCACGTTCCAAGTTTATTACGGATAGAATTACCGAGTATACCGAGTTTATTTCAAAAGTTGTGGTACTTCCTGGTGAGCTTGAACTCGAAGCTCTTGCAATGGGAGCACTTAGAATTATTGAAGGACTTGAAACTGCGCACGAAATGTAGTAAATTAGTAGCCAGTGGCTTTTGCCACTGGCTACTTTAATAAAAAAGGGGTAAGAATATGCGAGCAAGAAAAAGGAACTGGACGGCAAAAGAACTAGATACAAACGATAGAATCATAAGAGAGCCAGAAAGCAAAAAGGGAGAATGGAAAAAAACCTTTGAAAATGAAAATCCTATCCATGTGGAAATCGGCTGTGGAAAGGGTAGATTCATCACGCAAACAGCAGAGCAAAACAAGGATATTAACTATATAGCTGTTGAGCGTGAAGAGCACGTGATAGTTTCGGGAATGAGAAACTCAAAAGAGCTTGATGTGAAGCTTGCGTTTATTTTGGGCGATGTATCTGGGATTTTAAATATTTTTGGCGAGCAAGAAATACATAGGCTTTACATAAATTTCTGCGACCCTTGGCCAAACAGAAAAAAATGGCAAAAACGCAGACTCACACATAGAAATTTTTTGGCGATGTATAAAACGATTTTATCTGAAAACGGCAGTGTTCATTTTAAAACGGACAACCAAGAATTATTTGATTTTTCTGTAACCGAGTTTCAAGAATCGGGCTGGATATTGAAAGAAGTAACGAGGGATTTGCACCATTCGGATTTTAAAGGGAACATCATGACTGAGTACGAAGAAAAATTTTCATCACAGGGAATGCCTATTTACCGATTGGAAGCTTATTTAAAATAACAAAAACCAGTGCCTAAAAACAAAACACGCACATATATATGTAAATAAAGCAGTTTGCATTGAGGTGCTGTGATGGGAAATTCAAGGTTTAAGAATAAAATTATGCAGATATGTTATAAGCCGTCAAAGTGCAAAGACAAGAATTGTTTTTCAATCAAAGCGATAGACGATATAGAAAAAGCACTTGAATGTAGCGTAAAAGAACTGAATGGCAAAAAAGATAAAAAAGACGATAAAGACTGTGATAAAAAAGACGGCGACAAAAAAGAGTAACAAAAAAAGTGGCTTAGCCACTTTTTTAAAATAATTTTAATATCATAAAAACCAAATAAAAAGCAATCACACACCAAAACGCCCAATTTGTTATTTTTAACGATGGGGCTTTTGTTTTTTTGATCGGAGGTTTTAGATTCTGAATTTTCAGATTTTCGTCTGATAATTCATTTTCTTGTAAGCTTTCGTTTAGACTCTCTTTAAAAATCCTTTGCTTGTTATACTTGATAAACGAAGAAAACAAAATGACGAATACAGGTAGAAACATGGCAGTTAAGATTACCAAGAAAATGCCAGTGTTAATTAGTTCGGCGGTGGTGGGGGTTTCAATTAATTTTCTAGCTTCTTCTGGCATATTATCAAGTGACTTATAGGCAAATATTGCCGTCAAACATTGGGAAGCGTTGATTGTAAAATGTGCAAGCATAGACGCAAGGATTGACTGCGTATAATATACAAAGTAGCAAAATATTGCGCCCATAAAAAAAGCGTATAAAAACTGTTGTGGATCCAAGTGTAAAATTCCGAAGAAAAGCCCATTGGCTAACGCCGCTTTTTTAATGGAACGCCCTTCATAATTTTTTAAGATAACACCACGCATGGTTATTTCTTCAAAGATGGATGGCGTAATGGCAACGGCTAAAATGATGAGCGGAATAGGTAAACCCATAATCTCGGTCATAAAGCTGCTCATGTTGTTTTCAAACGCAATCATGGAAAGTCCAGAAAGCAAGCTCATGGTTGGTTGGATTGCAAAGCACATAAATACAATTAACATTATATTTGTGCCATTTATCTTTTTAAACGACAAGACATCGGAAATTTTTTGCCTTGTGAGTAGGAGATAAATAACAAATGGGATGACAAAGCAAAAGATTTGTGAGCAGATGGTTGTAATCACGTTTGCTGTTGGGGTGCTTGGTATCATATCCTTTATCAATAAATAAAGTGCAGACAATAAGAGCTGCATGAATAAAACAACAAGCATATAGATATTGCCGATTCTAGGCGTATTCATAAGGGCTCCTCTCCGATAAATCAAAAAACATATAGTTAATAAACACCCACTATAATACATCTTTTCAGCTTGAATAGCTACTGTTTTATAAAAAAATATTTGTGCTGTGTATGTTTTAGAAAACCGAACAGCTCGCAATCTTGACAAAAAACTTCAATTACTCTATAGTAAAACCATAGCAATTTTTATTGGAGGCGTTTATATGGACGATAAAATGAACCACACTACCTATGGCAATCCTCAATCTAAGAGAATACATATAGACGACGTTAAAGCGAATATGGTTTTGGCGACAGATGTTGTGACAAAGAACGGTATGGTTTTGATTGCCGCCGATGCAATGCTCAACAATATGAATTGCTCAAAGCTTAGAAGCCACGGAATAGAGTATGTATATGTTAAAAATGCTTCCATAAATAAAAATGCAGTACCTATAAATAGCCAATTGTATACCAAAGAGATTCAAATGATTCCTGTAACTGAAAAACAGGAATTTATCGCTTTTGAAAACGATTATAAGGCACGGGTTGAAGAATACGAAGATATTGTTAGAGAAATCAGCGATGGAAAAAATGTGGACATGAGTGAACTTTACAAAATTACTGACGGCATGATTCAAAGTTTGAGGTTTCATGGCGATGTTTTTACATTTGTCAATTACATTCGAGAAGTTGACGAGTACACTTTTTCACATTGTATTAATGTGTCCATTCTTTGTAATATTTTTGGAAAATGGCTCGGTCTTGATAAAGAGGATTTGGTTGAACTGACAGTGGCGGGACTATTGCACGACATTGGAAAAACCAAAACGCCGGACAAAATTTTGAATAAAAAGTCAAGACTGACAGAAAATGAGTTTAGTATAATGAAAGACCATACACTAGAAGGTTATAGAATTCTGGCGACGCAAGAGATTCCAGAAGTGATAAAAATTGCGGCTCTCATGCACCATGAAAAGATTGATGGTTCGGGTTATCCACTTGGTGTTACTGGAGATAAAATTCAAGACATTGCAAAAATTGTAGCAATCTGTGATATATACGATGCAATGACCGCCGACAGAGTATATCGGGATAAATTGTGTCCATTTGTGGTGATTAGAGAATTTGAAACGGCAACCTTTGGAGAACTTGACGCAAAATATATGCTGACGTTTCTTCAAAACATAGCGTATAACTATTTGGGTGCGTGGGTAAAGCTTTCTGACGAACGAGAAGCGGAAGTGATGTTCATAAATAGAAATAATCTTTCAAAACCGCTGGTGCGTACGCTGATTGGCGAATTTATAGATTTAGTTGAGAACAAAGAAATATTTATCAAGTCTTTGCTTTAATCTATAAATGTGGAGGTAGTTATGCAAGAGAAGGACTTTACTACGGAATTTATAAAAATAGAAAATGAAATCAAAAAAAATATTGTAGGGCAAGAAGAAATCATTCGACATGTGTTGGTTGCGATCATAGTACGTGGAAACGTGTTGTTGGAAGGGCTTCCAGGGCTTGGTAAGACAAGGCTTATCAAAACAATCGGAAACGTCCTTGAGTTACAGTTTTCTCGTATTCAGTTTACGCCAGATTTAATGCCTGGTGATGTTACTGGTACAGATATTTTTAATAAAAATTCGGATTCGGACACAGGGAACTTTAGATTTCAAAAAGGCCCGATTTTCACAAATATTCTTTTGGCGGACGAAATTAACCGAGCAACGCCAAAAACACAGAGTGCTTTACTAGAAGCCATGCAAGAGCAACAAGTAACTGTTGGCGGACGAAGCCATATGTTAGACGACCCCTTTTTTGTTTTGGCTACCCAAAACCCAATTGAGCTTGAGGGAACATATCCGCTTCCAGAAGCACAGCTTGATAGGTTTTTAATGAAACTGCTTGTGGAATTTCCGAGTAAAAGCGAAATTTTTCAAATTATTGGTTTAACCACAGGTTCCGAAACAGAAAATTTAAACAAAGTATCAGACGGCACAAAGATTGTTGAGATGTCGCATATTGCCATGCAAGTACCGATTGCAACGGCTGTTGCCGAATATGCAGTTGACGTAATCATGCGGCTGCACCCAGAACTTCCAGAATCACCAGAACTTGTAAAGAAATATGTGCGGTATGGTTCAAGCCCAAGAGGTGCTCAGGCACTCATAAAAATCTCGAAAGTGCTTGCGTTGTTGGATGACAGATTCAATGTTTCCTTTGAGGATATAAAAAAGGCAGCATTGCCAGCACTTAGGCATAGGATTTTTTTGAACTTTGATGCTTTGTCTGATGGAATCACAGAGGACTACATTATTAAGTCGGTACTATAGCAATTTTGAGGAAAAAATATGAGCCTTAAGGAAG
>JAVBKL010000079.1:0-5173 GCA_031554055.1 Eubacteriales bacterium
TTTTGCTGCATAAAGTGCAATGTCCGCCCTAGAAACCAAGTCGTCAATCGTCTCACCAGCTGATGGCAATGCAGTTGCCACGCCAATGCTTATGGTGCAACAGGTAGGTGTGCTATCAGAAAGTAGCGGCACTCTTGAAGATTCAACACAGGCTCTAATAATTTCTGCTTTCATGTTAGCTTCGGAAACGGATGTATTTGGTAAAACAACGGCAAACTCTTCACCACCCATTCGTGCAACCAAATCGGTAGGGCATTCTATAGAGATGGATAGCAATTTTGAAATTGTTTTTAGCAAAACATCGCCTTGAGGGTGGCCATATGTATCGTTATAATTTTTAAAATTGTCTGCGTCTATCATTAATAAACTAATAGAGGTCTGGTACTTAAGTGCATTTTCCCATTCTATTTTCATTTGGGAATAAAATTTTCGCCTGTTTGGGATATTGGTAAGGGGGTCAAGCATTGTCAGCCGTTCAATTGTTTGAATCTGTCTCACAATTTGAGCATGCGTATTTACTCTCGCTTTTACAACCATATTATCAAATGGCTTTGTGATATAATCGACTGCACCCAAAAGGAAACCCTTGGCTTCGTCTCTTGCACTGTCCAAACCAGTAATAAAGATTACAGGTATATGCTGTGTTGCTTCAGAATTTTTGAGTGCGATTAAAACATCAAAGCCGCTCATGTCAGGCATAATAACATCAAGCAAAATAAGATCTGGTTTTTTTTCGTTTGCCATTCGAAGTCCAGACTCGCCTGATTTTGTTAAGATAAGCTTATAATCCTGGTTGAGTATACGAGATAAAACACTTAGGTTGCTTTTTTCATCGTCTACGATTAATATTGTGAAAACTGATTCTTGACTCATTCTAAAACCTCCACCAATGTACTAATGTCTTTTAATGTGTCGAGTGCCATGTCAAAATCTATATCAACTATCTGTTCTGTCAGAGTTTTGCTTTTCTCGCCGACAGGTGAAAGGATTTTTTTAATCTGTTCTGTCATATTGATGCAACGTGAATCGCCATCTTCCAACAATTGACGAAGCTCTTCTATAAACTGTATTGCATAATTTTTGTCAAACTTAAACTCTGATAGCTCCTCAGTTTGGACCTTATCGGATTCACCCAAAAGCAACTCTTCACAAACAATTTTATTTTCGGCTTGAAGTGCTAGTAAAAGTCCGTCTAACTGATCACTCAAATGAGGTTCTTCGCCAATAATGTGTTCAATTTCTTTTGCAATATCTGAAAGTTTCTGTGCCCCAATATTGGCAGATATACTTTTTAACGTATGTGCCGTTCGATGGGCAGCGACTAAATCTTCTGAATCAAGTAACAGCCTAAGTTGCTTATGCACATCTTTCCATGAGTGTAAAAAACCCTTGCATATTTTATTGTATAGGTCTTCATCATATGCGGTTCTAGCTAGTCCACTTTTTTTGTCAATGGAAGAAGAATTTGCATTGTCAAGTGTTTTAGGCGGTGCTATTGTTATGGTGCCAAGATATTTTAAATAACGCTTTAAGCACAAGTATAAATCTTCGGATACAAATGGTTTTGCAAGGTAATCAGACATTCCTTGTTTTAGGTAGTCAGCTTTATCTTTTGCCATAGCGTTTGCAGTGAGTGCAACAATGGGGGTAGGGGTGTTCATTTCAAGTATGAGGTGAGTTGCTTCAAGTCCGTCCATAATTGGCATATGAATATCCATAAAAATCAGGTCAAAGTGTTGTCCAAGCTTTGCACGTTCAACCACTTCTTCAACGCCCAGTTTGCCATTCGCTACGATGGTCGGGGTTAGCCCAAATCTTAAAAGATGCCCTCGTATCACTTGCTGATTAATTTCATTGTCTTCGCATACCAAAACATCGCCTTCAAAAACTGGCACTTCAAATATGTTTAATAAAACCTTTGGTACTTCCTCTATTATATCAGGTATGTCTATGAGTTTGAAATCTAAATCGAAATAAAATTTTGTGCCGACTTCAGGTGTGCTTTGTACTTTAAGTTCTCCACCCATAAGTTCAACCAAATTTTTTGCAATAGCAAGTCCAAGTCCTGTGCCGCCATATTTTCTTGTGGTACTACTATCGGCTTGTTCAAATGGCTCAAAAATAATTTTTGTTTGTTCGGGTGACATGCCGATGCCAGTGTCTTTGATCTCAAAATGGATAAACATATGCTTTTCCCCATTTGATTCATAGGCTTCTCCCGCTGCCGCCATAAGTTTGACTGAACCCTTTGAAGTAAACTTAATCGCATTTGTAAGTAGGTTCAATATCACCTGAAGCAATTTTGTTGGGTCGCCCAAAAGTTTCATTTCAATATTGGGCTCTGCGTAAAAAAATAACTCGATACCCTTTTCGGACGCTTTCGCCATGCTAATTGTTTCACATTGCTTAAATATGTCGTGTAGGCTAAAAGGAATGATTTCGTGTTCCATTTTTCCTGCTTCTATTTTGGAAATATCTAAAATATCGTTGATGATATTTAAAAGTCCATTGCCGCTTGTTTTTATTTTTTCAAGGCAATCCCTTGCGTTTTCAGAAAGAGTGGGGTCATTTAAAGCAAGTTCGGCAAAGCCAATCACACCGTTCATCGGCGTTCTAATTTCGTGGCTCATGTTTGCCAAAAAAACGCTTTTTGCCTTGCTTGCCATTTCCGACTCGATTTTTGATTCGTTGAGTTGCTTAATGATATTCAATTTCTCTGTTATATCAGACACCATGATGATGGTACAAATGATTTCACCGTGTCGGTCAAAAATCTTATTTACAGAAGCGTTACATATTTTATCATTTAACTTACTGCTTACTTCATAGTCAATATTTGATGATTCGCCTATTCCACATTCCACAAAATTGCAATCGAAGTTGAATATATCACAAATATGCATACCGTTAAGTTCATTTGAATGCATATTGAAAAAAGAAAATGCACTGTTGTTGGCAAGCTTCACTTTGTAATTTGGGTTTAAAAGAAAAACCGGCGTGCTCGCGAACGAATATATGTAGCCTGCGAAGTTTCCTACAGTAATATTCAAAGAGTTATAGGTTCTCGAAAAATAAAACAGGATGATAACAAAGGAAAACTGGGAAAAGCTATTTGCAAAGGTCGTATTGTTTTTGAATTCATCAAAAAAATAGCCGCCAACGCCAAATATCATACATATGGCTAATAAAAAAGCTTGTTCACGTTCTCTTTTGAATTTTGTATGGAAGCCCCAAATTACAAGTAAACCGATACAAAATGCAAAAATACCAAAGGTATAGAGGTCACAAAGGGCTGTAAATATTGTTTCCTTTTCTATTAAATAGGATAGGTTGCCAATTTGAATATAATCACGTTCTACACCAAAAAATGAAATCATTAAAATAACGAACGATAACAAAAATATTATTAAATTAATGTTCTTCTTATGTTTTGTCTGAAAATCAGAAAGTTCAAAAACAAACAAGGTAGTCAAAACGGCGGTAGAAACACACCCAAATCCACGAATTGCCATAGCTAAATGTGCAATATCATCACTTTTCGATAAATTGATACCAACATTACTGAAAATCCACAAGCTCGAAGAAAGACATATGAGTTCAAAGAACCAGCTCTTTGCGGTCATTCTATCTTGCCTTAAAATCATTACGAGTCCTATTGTTGCAGAAATAATGGCAAAACATATCTGGACAATTATTAGGTTCATTGATTTTAGCCTCCGAACTCAACTCCCGATTTTAAATCTATTTTTCTACAGTATTATAACATTATTATCTGTTTAATTACAATAGTTTTATATGCCAGTTATGGCTTTGCCCAACCCATTGAACGCAGAACGGCTTCATCCCATCCGCCTATAAGTACTCTTCTGGTTTCGCTATCCATATTGGGTTTAAATACTTTCGAGATATTCGCCATTTGAGAGATTTCTTCTTGATCCTTGTAAAAACCTACACAAAGTGCGGCAAGATAAACGGCACCAAGTGCTGTGCTTTCGATTACGGCTGGGCGAATGACATCAGTGTTTGCAACATCCGCTTGAAACTGCATCAAGAAATCATTTGCACTGGCACCGCCGTCCACTCTAATTTGAGTAAGTGGTGCATTCAAGTCTTTTGCCATTGCTTTCATCACATCGTTACTTTGATAGGCGAGAGATTCGAGAGTAGCACGAATAAAATGTTCTTTTTCTACGCCACGAGTAAGACCGACCACAATACCTCTTGCATATTGATCCCAATAGGGTGCTCCAAGACCAACAAAAGCGGGCACCACATAAACGCCGCCAGCATCTTCCACTTTCTTTGCATAACTCTCAGTTATTGTAGCGTTGTCAATCATTCGAAGTCCATCACGCAACCACTGTATAGCAGCACCGGCAACAAAAACACTGCCCTCAAGTGCGTATTCAACTTTTCCGTCAAGCCCCCAAGCAATCGTTGTGAGAAGTCCATGATTGGATTCGACGGCTTTTTCACCGGTGTTCATTAAGATGAAACAGCCTGTACCGTAAGTGTTTTTAACCATTCCTGTTTTAAAACAGCATTGACCAAATAACGCTGCTTGTTGGTCACCAGCGATTCCCGCAATTGGAATCTCATTTCCAAAAACAGAAGCATCTGTATTACCAAATAAATAACTGGATGGTTTAACCTCTGGGAGCATGGAAACAGGGATATTCATTTCTTTCAAGATTTCATCGTCCCATGTAAGCTCGTGAATGTTGTAAAGAAGTGTCCTCGACGCGTTTGTATAATCTGTTACGTGGGCTTTCCCTTTTGTGAGATTCCAAACTAACCACGAATCGACGGTTCCAAAAATAAGGTTTCCTTTTTCCGCTTCTTCTCTTGCACCAGGAACATTCTCAAGGATCCACCTAACTTTTGTGCCAGAAAAATAGGCATCAACCACGAGCCCTGTTTTTTGCTTTATTTTTTTTTCAAAATCCTTTGACTTTAAAATATCACAATACTCAGAGGTTCGTCTACATTGCCAAACGATGGCATTATAAACGGGCCGACCTGTGTGTTTGTTCCAGACAATCGTCGTTTCTCTTTGGTTTGTGATACCGATTGCCGCAATATCTGAGGCTTTTGCACCGATTCTTGCAAGGCACTCTGTGGCAACAGAAAGTTGGCTTGACCAAATTTCCATGGGGTCATGCTCAACCCAGCC
>JAVBKL010000142.1:0-21514 GCA_031554055.1 Eubacteriales bacterium
TTCTTTTTATTTTTGAAAGAGACGGGTGAAAAAAACAGGGAGAAGCTGTTCAATGTCATTTGCTTGGTGTTTTTGTGTCAATTCATAATGAACATGGCATTGTTAATCTACAGCATCTCGGTTATGAATATCACCATAATCGTGATGCACATTACTTTGGTCATATCCATTTTCATTGCTCTCTACACTTTTATAAAAGATGGCTTCAATTATAAAAAAGCGGAAACGCAAAGTATTGCACTGGGGTTTGGTATCCTCACTATGTTTGGACTTTTAGATTTAGTGAACTATTACATGACACCTGGCACCAACAACACAACTTTTTTCAGTTTTGGGTTAATATTGTTTACTTTGGTTTTATCGTTTGGTGTGATGCAACGAAATGCAAAATTATTGGAGCTAGCGGCTGAGGCAAAAGTGCTTCAAAAATTGGCTTATAAAGATTCGTTAACAGAACTTTTCAATCGTGCCGCGTTTGAACTAAAGATGAACTATTTTAAAGACAACCTCAAATCATACAAGACAATCGGAGTTGTGCTTTTTGATTTAAACAACTTAAAAGAAACCAATGACAAGTATGGTCATTTCATGGGCGACAAACTGATTAAGACATCTGCCTATTGCATTGAAAAAGCCTTTTCCGAAATGGGGGAGGTGTATAGAATTGGTGGCGATGAATTTGCGGTTCTTGCCAGTAATAAAACGGAGAAAGATATTCAGTTTGCCATCGAAAAGCTTGAAAAGCTCCTAGCGAATGCAGAGACAGAACACTTGACGAAAAACAGTGTTGCAGGGGGTTTTAGCTTGGCAGATATAAAGCCAAGCCATTTGCCCGACTTAGATTCGTTATTTAAGACGGCAGATGAGAAAATGTACGAGGACAAAGCCCGCAAAAAAAGAATTATGAAGGAAGCCTAACTGCGATTGTATGCGGTTAGGCTTTATTTTGCTATAGGAAACTGCTTCCGTTTCTGCGAAAAATGCGGACTTGATGCCGTTCACATTTTTCGCCGCAGTCAGTTCCCTAAGCGTTTGGTAAAAAGTGGCGGAGCCACTTTTTTATTTAAAAGAATCTTGGATAGTTGCGAGCTGCGAGGTCTGTTAAAGTCTTTTGTGGATTTTTAACTTTGCTCATGAAAATCATTGCCGCAATAATATATGGTTTGTAGCTTGCTTCTTTGTAAAGTGGCGTACGGTATCTATCAAATACAGAAGCGGAAACTTCGCCCTCTTTACAGCTTACACCAGTGATGTCTGCTGGTAAGCAGTGAAGATAAAGTGCTTCGCCATTCTTTGTCGCTTTCATTAAATCTTCTGTGCATTCCCAATCTTTGTGCTGTGCGTTTTGAGTGAGAAGTTCTTTTTCAAGCGCTTTGATCTCGTCAAACTTGCCGTCGCCATAAAGGTTGGTACGTTTTTCCATCGCAGCAAAAGGAGCCCAGCTCTTTGGATACACGATGTCAGCATCTTGGAACGCCTCTTTCATGTTGTGCACTTTTGTAAATTTTCCGCCCGATTTCTCTGCGTTGTCAATGGCAATCTTCTCAACGTCCCACATCAGGTCATAACCTTCTGGGTGAGCAAGAGATACGTCCATGCCAAAGCGAGTCATCAATCCGATGATGCCTTGAGGAACGGACAACGGCTTACCATAAGATGGAGAATACGCCCAAGTCATCGCAATTTTTTTGCCTTTTAGGTTATCAACACCGCCAAAATGATTGATCAAGTGCAGCATATCTGCCATGCTTTGTGTTGGGTGGTCGATGTCGCATTGAAGATTTACAAGTGTCGGGCGTTGTTCTAACACGCCGTCCCTATGTCCTTCTTCAACAGATTTTGCCACTTCTTGCATATAGGCGTTGCCTTTTCCGATGTACATGTCATCACGAATACCGATGATATCCGCCATAAACGAAACCATGTTTGCTGTCTCACGAACTGTCTCGCCGTGAGCAATTTGGCTCTTGCCTTCGTCAAGGTCTTGTACTTCAAGCCCAAGCATATTGCAAGCACTGGCAAAACTAAAACGAGTACGAGTGGAGTTATCTCTAAAAATGGAAACGCCAAGCCCTGAATCAAAAATTTTGGAGGATATATTGTTCTCACGTAAGTTTCTAAGTGCTTCTGCCACAGCGAAAACGGATTTCAGTTCGTCTTCCGATTTTTGCCATGTGAGCAAAAAGTCGTTGTTGTACATATTATCAAACTTCAAAGCATCGAGCATTTTAACATATTCATTTATTTTTAACATATTTTCTTTCCTCTCGAATGTTTTATTTTTTATTTGCAGTACAAAGCTGGCATGGCCGCATAAACAGCTGCACATTTCACGAGGTCTGCTTTCCAAGTTTTTTCGTTTGGAGCATGTGCTTCTTCTTCTTTTCCTGGGCCAAAGCCAATACATGGAATTCCGTAACGTCCCATGATGGAAACGCCGTTTGTTGAGAATGTCCATTTGTCAACTTTAGGCTCACCGTACATTCCTTTGTAAGCCTCAACCATAGCAAGTGTTGCTTCGTGCTCACCTGGAATAACCCAAGTTGGGAAATAACAATCAGTTGGGTACACAAGGTCTGTGTAGCTCGGTCTATCATATTTGTACATCGAAACAACTGCTTCGTATTTTTGAACTGCTGGCAACGCTCGAATTTCATCGAGAGCCATTTCAAAAGTTTCGCCGTCAGTCAAACGTCTGTCAACGCTGATGGCACACATATCAGCAACCGCACAGCGTGATGGTGAACTAAAGAAAATTTCTGATACGGCTAACGTGCCTTTGCCCAAAAATTCATCATAGCGTAATTTTTCGTTGAGGCCTTTAACTTCGCCAAGGATTTCTGCCATTTTGTAAATGGCGTTCTCTCCACGCTCTGGTGCAGAACCGTGGCAAGAAATTCCTTTTACTTCTACTCTGATTTCCATTCTACCACGTTGTCCACGATAGATATTTCCGTTTGTAGGCTCTGTGATAACAACAAACTCTGGTTTAACTTTGTCCTCATTGATTATGTACTGCCAGCAAAGTCCGTCACAGTCTTCTTCTTGCACGGTGCCAGTAACCAAAACTGTGTACTTGTCACTTAAAAGTCCCAAGTCTTTCATAATTTTCGCACCATACACAGAAGAAACAATGCCACCGAGTTGATCAGAAGTTCCACGTCCGCCAATCATTTCTTCATCTTCAAAACCTTCGTATGGATCAAAATTCCAGTTTGCTCTGTTGCCAACTCCAACGGTGTCAATGTGTGCGTCGTAAGCGATTAGTTTTTCGCCTGTGCCCATGTAACCCAAAACGTTACCCATCTTATCTACTTCTACTTTATCAAAACCAACTTCGTTCATTTCCAAAACGATACGCTCGATGACCAATTTCTCGCCACAGCTTTCTCCGGGAATCCTAACTAAGTCACGTAAGAACTTTGTCATTGCTACCTTATAACCCTCTGCTGCACTTTTAATTTGATTGAACTCCATGTCAACTCTCCTTAAATATATTTTTGAACAAAACAAAACCATTGCACTTGTGTCATTCCTAAAATTACCATCACCATTATACAACAAATAGTAATTTTTTTGATTGTCAATATCTAACGATTATACTATGCAATTTTTGTGCATAACATACAAGCTCATTATAAACTCGATCCTCTAAAACCGCAATAACAACTTAAATATTTTGCATAAAAAAAAGACTTTTGACAAAATATGCTCAAAAATCCTGAAGTTTCAAAACTTATTAATTTCAATACAAGTTGATTTATAATTGCCTATTAAAATAATGTTTAGCTTATCATCAAATTTTTCGGTTGCACCACTAATAAAAAATTGATGGCAAGGGTTTGAATGCTCTATGTTCATCAAGTGATTCTCTTGCAAAATAACTTTAAGCTTATTAATTGTAGAAACAGAGGGATCTATTATTTTTATTTGCCCCAAAGTTTTTACAATTGCATCTGCGAGAAGTGGATAATGAGTACAACCCAACAGCAGTGCGTCTATATTTTGCGATTTAAACTCATGTAAGTACTCATCCACAGCGTCATAAGCCGCTTCTGTGTTCCACAAACCTTCTTCCACAAGGGGAACAAGTTTTGGGCAAGCCTTGGTAAATAGTTTTAAGTCCGCATGATGTTCTCTTATCATTCGCTCATGCGTTCCGTTTTTGATTGTAGTTTCTGTTGCTATAACAACTAAATTATTCGTTCCCGATTCCAAAGCTTCAAAAACGCCGTGCGATAGCACTTCCACAATTGGTAAATCAAATTCTTTTTTTATTTCTGGAAGGCAAGTTGCACTGATCGTGTTGCAAGCGATTACAATTGCTTTTACATTTTTGCTAATTAAAAAATTAAAAATCTGTCTGGCAAAGCAAAGTAGTTCGTCTTTGCTCCGACTTCCATAAGGAACTCTTAATGTATCGCCAAAATAAATAAAGTTTTCGTTTGGCAAAAGCTGCTGTGCCTTTGACAGAACTGTGAGTCCGCCAAGGCCTGAGTCAAAAATTCCTATTGCTTGATTCGAGCCAACCATAAAAATCTCCTTTATTTTGTGCTTTCAATAATCGCTCTTGCCATTTCTTCGATACTAACTTGCTTATTTACTGCGCCCAATTCAAACGCCGCTTTTGGCATTCCATAGACAACACAACTGGGTTCATCTTGACCCAAAGTGTATGCTCCATTTTTTCTCATGTTAAGCATACCCTTTGCACCGTCGCTGCCCATTCCTGTCAAAATAACGCCAACGCCTTTTTTTCCAACAACTTTAGCCATCGAATCAAAGAGAACATCAACGGAGGGGCAATGCCCACTCACTCTTTCGCCTTTATCCACTCGAACTTTTAAGCCGCCGCCACTATTTTCTTCCACAGTCATTTGAAAATCACCAGGTGCAAGCAAGCAAAGACCTCGCTTTAATACATCACCATCTTTGGCTTCCCACACGCTCATTTTGCATTGCATATTTAACCGCTCTGCATACAGCTTTGTAAACACAGGTGGCATATGCTGAACAATTAAAATCGGTGGGCAATCCTTTGGCAACTCTTTCATAATTTTAAGAACAGTTTCCGTTCCACCTGTGGATGAACCAATCGCTATTACTTTACTGTATGCACCGTGCTCTGCTTTCATTACTCTAATGCTGTCTTCAAAATACGCTCGGTACGCTTCTCTTATCTTTGTGTGCAATATGCCTTCAAAATGTCTAAACTCCACTGTAATTTCAGACTCATTTCGAGTGACCATGGTGGCGGCACCTCGATGAAGCAAATCAAATCCATCACTTGCAGAACAGCAAATGCACATATACACTATTTTTTTCTCTCTGCAAAAAGCTTCCATCTCTAAAATTTCAGGATTGTTTTTATCCAAAACTCTTAACACAAGCACAGGATTTGTAATCCGCAAAAGCGTATTCTTGGCTTTGTTTGCATCGCTTGTGTGTAAGACCATATCCACATTTTCTCTGGTGCTAAAAAAATCAGAAAACAATGACAACTCTCGTTCATTCACAAAAACAACTACATCAATTTTAGCACGATCTATATTAGCCGTCAAAGAGCTCTCTCCCTTTTCCTAACATCAGCATGATAACTTGCCTTCTATTTTAAGTAATTAATCGGATTCTTATGTGCACCGCCAATTCGCACTTCAAAATGAAGATGCGGCCCTGTTGAATATCCAGTGCTACCAATTTTTGCAATTGTCTCGCCACGTTTCACTGTTTCGCCAACCTGTGATACAAGCTTGGACGCATGTGCATACAAGGTACTCATTCCGTTGCCGTGGTCGACGATTACAACTTTGCCGTAGCCGCCCTTTGTGCCAGAAAAAATAACCGTACCACTTTCTGCTGCAATAATATTTGTGCCTGTTGTTGCCGGAATATCAATGCCTGTGTGAAATTCATTTTTTCCGTTTATCGGGCTTTTTCTATACCCATAAGGGGACGATATGGACGTCCAACCGGGAACAGGCCACGCCACAAGTCCGCCTGAATATTTTACTGCTGTTTTTTTTGCTGCCGCCGCCGCTGCAGCTGCTGCTGCTTTTCTTGCTTCTTCGGCTTGGCGGGTCTTAATCATTTTTTCAATATCTTTATCAGCACTCTTTAAGTCTTCCACTTGCTCAGAGTATTTTTTTTCATCGTTTGCCAGATTTTCAATGGCTTTATTTTTTGCGGAAAGAGCCACCTCAAGTGTTGCCAGTTTTTTCTCCTGTATATCTTTAAGTACTTCTATCTCACGTTTTTGCTTTTCCACTTTTTCAAGATTGCTTGCAATCGATTCTTCTGTGGCTTGCATTTTTTCTAAAATCTCTTTATCATATGCGGCAATCAAGTTAATGTAGTCTAATCTCGACAGAAAATCCGAAAAGCTATTGGCTTTAAACAAAACATCCAAGTATCCAATCTTCCCATTTACATATAAATACTTGAGTCGTTCTTTCAGTGATTCGTACTGGTTTTCTTTATCGTTTTGGGCTTGCGCTAGGCTGGCTTCCGTTACTTGAAGCTCCGTTGTTACATTTTCAAGCTGTTCAGTAACCGCATTTACCTCGTCCGAAACCTTTGAAAGTTCTGCGTCAATTGCTTCTACTTCTTTTAAAGCTTCACTTTTTTCCTGTTTTGTATTTTCAAGTGCATTGGCAGCGTTTTTCGTTTTTTCTTGAATTTCTTTTTGCTGCTTTTGTAAGTTAGATATACTTTGTCCATATGCCACCGTCGAAAACGCAAGCACGAATATAAGCAATAAAAATGTTACTTTCTTCAAAATAATCACTCCTTTAGCTATACCTTTAGGTGGCGACGAATTGAAGTCAAGCTACCAAACGTACCCAGTAAAATTCCAAGGCCCAGTGCAAGCGGTATCAAAATAGAAAACACCTCAACACCAGTCTGGAACACAACGATATTTTGCAACATCGGAAACTGCTCATAAATCACTTTTAAAATTTCATTATACCCAACCATACATAAGAACAATGGAATACCCGCACCGATAAACCCAATTAAAACTCCTTCGATGATAAACGGCCAACGAATAAACCAGTCAGTCGCCCCAACGTATTTCATAATATTAATTTCGGTTCTGCGGTTATTCACAGTAATTTTAATTGTATTGATGATGATGATAAAAGAAATGATAAGCAAAACAGAAATCATAACAATGCTCGTGATTCCCAAAGCTTTATTGACACTGTTTAATGCTTCTACCACATGTTGTTGGTACTTAATTTTCCATATTCCTGAATCCTTCATGCCTTCTAGTTGTTTAACCAGTTCTGCTTGAAGTTTTGTGTCTTGCATTTCTATATTAAATGAACGAGGGAATGGATTGTCATGTTCAAGACCATCAAGCAATGAACTGTCGTCGCCACTATCTCCGCTTAAATCTTTGCTAAACTGTTGCAAGGCTTCCTCAGCCGACACGTATTTAACATATTTTACATTTGGTACTGCCTTAACTTTTGTAAATAACTGGTTTACTTCATCTGCACTTAGCTTGTCCTCAATGTAAACAGTAAGTCCGACTGTGCTTTCAATTTGCTTTAAAATTCCGTTTAAATTTACTACCATACAAAAAGACAATGAAAGCATTAAAATACAAGCGGCAACTGTTCCAATCGAAGCAAATGACATTAGCCTATTTCGCAGAAGTCCTCTAAAAGCTTCATTGACATAGTAACGAATGCTCCTAATCCTCATCACGATAACCGCCTTTTTCAACATCTTTGATGATTACGCCATTCTTAAGCGTAATTACCCTTTTCTGCATTTCATTTACAATCTCTTTTGCGTGGGAAACAACAATAACCGTCGTTCCCGTTGCGTTTATGTCTTCTAAAATTTGCATAATGCCCCATGCGGTATCTGGATCGAGGTTGCCTGTTGGCTCATCTGCAATTAGAAGTTCTGGGTTATTCACAATGGCACGAGCAAGTGACGCCCTTTGACGCTCGCCGCCTGATAATTGGCTTGGATATGACTTTGCTTTTTTTGAAAGCCCAACCATAGAGAGAACACTTGGTACCGTTCTCCTGATTTCACGAGAAGAAGCTTCTACAATCTGCATGGCAAACTCAACGTTTTCATAAATCGTTTTGTTTTCGAGCAATTTAAAATCTTGAAAAACCATGCCCATTTTCCTTCTATAATAAGGAATCTCTCGTCTGGTAAGCTTGCTTAAATCAAAATTATTGACAAAAATCTCGCCTCTCGTTAAGTCTAACTCTTTTAAAATTAAACGCATGAGAGTAGATTTTCCCGAGCCGCTGGGTCCTACAATAAAAGCGAACTCACCTCTTGGTATATGTAGCGAAAAGTCTTGTATGCCCTTCGCATTGTTTTCATAAATTTTTGTTGCGTTTCTTAAAACTATCAATTTATTTCCCCTCAACTTCTAAAGATCGCTCTATTAAAAGCTGACCACCGCAAAACGTTAGCGTTATGCAGTAGCCAGCATTTAGTTGTTAGTACATATAATTGTCTTTATAAATCATGTATTTGCAAACCATTAGCGTAATTTTAAAGATGATTGCGTCGTCAAAGTTACGCAAATCCAAGTTGGTCATTTTTTGCAACTTATCAAGTCTATACACAAGCGTGTTTCTGTGGATATACAATTGCCTTGAGGTTTCTGAAACGTTTAAATTGTTTTCAAAGAATTTGTTCACTGTCGCCAATGTTTCCTCGTCAAACTGGTCAATTGTGGTTTGCCCCAAAACTTCAGACACAAACATTTTGCAAAGTGGTGGTGGCAATTGATAAATCAATCTGCCTATGCCAAGACTTTCGTAATTTACGATGTTTCTATCTGGCTCAAAAATTTTACCAACTTCGAGTGCCATTCTCGCCTCTTTATAGGACGACGAAACATTTTTAAGATCTGTCACCGCTGTACCGATTGCAACATACACACGGTTGAGTGCTTCTGTTGCTAGTGTGTCGTGAATGATATGCGCAGTTTTTTCAACTTCTTCTGTCGTTTCTTTTTCTCTAAGTTCTTTCACCAAAATAATGCAGCGTTCATCCACCGCTGTTACAAAATCACGAAGTTTGGCTGGAAAAAGATTTCTCACAATTTCAACCGTGTTCATTTCTTTGTCAACGGTTGTTTCGATTAAATAAACGATTCTTCTCACATTGTTTTCAACATGAAGTTTTTTTGCACGGCTGTAAATATCGACAAGCAATAAATTATCGAGCAAGAGGTTTTTAATAAAATTATCTTTATCATAACGCTCTTTGTACGCAACAAGTAGGCTCTGCACTTGGAACGCCGTAATTTTTCCCACACGGTACGTTTCCTCGTCCTCGCCCTTGATCATGACCACATATTCTGCAATTCCATTGTCAAACACTTTAAAGTATTGATAACCCTGTATGAGTTGACTTTCTGCTTGAGAACTAACAAAATTATCTATGCCATCAATCTGTTTATTCATCATGGTGTCTTCGGTGCTTGCAATGACCTTGCCTTCACGTTCTGTAATACAGATGTCTCGGCGTGTAATATTTTTTAATCCATCAATTGTGCTTTGCAATATCTGTATTGAAACCATTAAAACACTCCCATTCTTTTAAACTTCGCATTTTTTCATTTTATAATAAATTAACTAAAAATGAAAGACATTTTACAAACTTTTTACAATTTTCTCAAAATTTAATGCTTTTTTAATAAATACTCAAATCTAATTCGTGGCTTAATTTTTTTAAAACTTCAATTCCGCCAATGGAACTGCCATTTTCGTTTAAAGATGGACCAAACACACCGATACCCATTTTGTTTGGAACAACTGTTAAAATTCCGCCGCCCACTCCGCTCTTTGATGGAAGTCCAACATTCACAGCCATTTCTCCAGACTCGTTATACATGCCGCACATGGACATAATCGCCTTAACGGATTTTGCAAGCGAACGTGGAAAAAGTTCCACACCGTTTATGGTGCCGTCATTCGCTAAGCAAAACGCAATGTTTGCAAGCTCCTTGCAAGTGACTTCTATGGAGCAAGTTCTAAAGTACACATCTAAATTATCCTCAACATCGCCTTCCATAATTCCTGTTGAGTGCATGAAATAGGCAAGTGCTCGGTTTCTCGAACCTGTATCTTTCTCTGATAAGTAAACGTCCGCGTTTACTTTTAGTTCGGCATTTCCTGTAATAATTTTTGCAAATTCCAAAATTCGTTCAAATTTCTCGCTTTTGCTCTGCCCTTTTACCAAACTCGAGCAAAGAATTGCTCCCGAATTGATTAAAGGGTTAAGCGGTCTGTTTTTATTTTTTGTTTCAAGCGTAACAATTGAGTTAAACCCATCGTTTGTCGGTTCGAAACTGACTTTTTTAGAAATCGCATCGTTGTCGTTATCAATCATACAGCATAATAGCGTGATCACTTTTGAAACACTCTGCATCGTAAACACTTGATTATAATCTCCGGCACCAAACTCGCCGTCTTTTGTTACCACATAAATTCCCAAATTGTTTTTATCTGCTTTTAATAATTCTGGAATATAACTTGCAACTTGACCGTCTTTTACAAGCGGTCTGCTCTCATCAATGATTCTTTGCAGTACATCTTGCATCCATCCCCAGCCCCTAATACCTTTTTTTCATTTTATATTTGCTACGTGCCTTTCTGCGTCTCATTCGCAATAATTCCGCTGTGCCCCTCACAACTGTAAATATCGCCAAAAATCCGCCGATTAAATACAACAGTGATTTAAACGTGAACAAATTATTTATAAAATCATCAAAGTGATATTTCAAATCGGTTTCAAATGTTCTTTCTTTAAATTCCTTTGTGGCGAGCAACTTGCCTTCAAAAATCTGGTTGCCGTCAAGCGTATACTTGATCGTTCCAACTGCCGCACCTGTTGCGATTGGTGCGAGCAACATCGTTCCTGATGTTAAAACCATTTCTTCTGGTGCGATAAATTCTTTGTTGAGCGAAATTTCACGCTCGACCCTTGCATACTCGTCCTTGCTCATGTAATTTATAAAATCAACATCTGTTTCCAGTTTCAACTCGTTGTCTTCCCCAAGAACTGAATTGGCAACTTTTTCTGTCGCAAGAACTTTTCCTTTTTCTTGTATGTAAACGTCACCGAAACTCGCAAATCCATATTCAAACAAAGTTTTGGCATCTGCCCATCTTCCAGGGTCTTTCGAGTTCATTACAATCGCAATTAAATTTCTGTTACTCTTGGTAGCGGAAGCCGCAACACAATCGCCCGCTTGGTCAGTGAATCCTGTTTTAATTCCTGTTGCATATTCATAATAATTAGCGTTATCCTTTACGATTAACTCGTTGTGTGTTGGCCAATCATAAACCTGCGTGAGTACATTGCTTGCGTTTTCTCCTGCACCACGGCCTTTAAACTCTTTTTCCGCCGCAACTTGTTTGATTAAACTATTCTTCATGGCCTCTCTTGAAATAATCGCCATGTCTCTTGCCGTTGTGTAATGGTTTTCATTGTGATAGCCATGAGGATTTATAAAATTGCTGTGTGTTGCTCCAAGTGCTTTTGCTTTATCGTTCATCATCTGGCAAAAAACTTTCTCCGCCTCCACGGAATCTGTAACTGTGGTGCCTTTCGCTTTTTCGACCACCGCCTTGGCAATTACACAAGCGGTTTCGTTGCCAGACATAATGATTAAACCTCTGATTAAATTCTCAACTGTGATTGTTTCGCCTTCTTTGTGCCATGCACGGCTCGAATCTGATGGTACATCAAAAATTTCTTTTCCGATTACAACAGATTCTCCAATTTTTAAATATTCAAGAGCAACAAGAGCCGTTAAAATCTTTGTCATACTCGCTGGATAGAGTTTTTTATCCGCTTCTTTTTCGTATAAAACCTTGCCTGTTGTTTGTTCAATCAAAATTGCCGACTCTGCATTGATGCTCAAATTTTCAGAAACAGTCGTCGCATATACCAAATTTATGTTAATGACGGAAAACACAAGACACATAAAACAAATTTTTATCCTTCGCATTATAAAGTTCCCTTTCTTTTAGGTGTTATTAATTTCAAAAGTATTATTATTCTACAATAATACTAAAAATATTGCAAACAAGAAATTGGTTTTCTAGGATTTGGCAATAAAAAAAGGACTGTCCAGCTTTTTTTAGCAAGACAACCCCAATTAATTTAATTTGATAATGCAGATTCCAATTTACCAATAGCCTCCATCGGGAACATCTTGAGCAGTTCACGGTATTGCGTCTGCGTTAGCCCTTCGGTTGAAACGTACATATCAATTTTATCGTCCACTGAAGCATCTTTAAATTGTGCCTTCACCTTTTGAAAATCCATTAAGTCCATTCTCTCGCCTCCGATTTTGAAATGTCTTTTTCTTTTTTCCGTAGAATTTCCATTGTGCCCATGACCAATAGAAACGCCCCAAATATTTTCTGCAGTACTTCGTTATTTATTCTTATTGCTAAAAAAGAACCGATTGCTGCAAAAACCAATCCGAACAAAACCAACTTTAGCACTAATTTCTTCTCAATATTGCCTTGCTTCATATGTGTTAAAATCGCAATGATTGCTGTCGGTATAAAATAAATCAAATTTAAACTTTGTGCCTCTTGCTGCGTAAAACCAAAAAAAATGCAAAGTGTTGGAATCAAAACTGTTCCGCCGCCGATTCCAAGCCCACTTACAATTCCAGAAACCAGCCCCGCAACTACTAGCCAAACCATAACAAACCCCCATTTTCAAAAAATCATTTTCATCGCTGCGACAATCATAAACAGCCCAAAAATTTTATGGAGTTTGTTACTCGATAACTTGTTTAGTAGTTTGGCGCCGATAAAACCGCCAACGACACCACCCGCAGAAACATATAAGATGCTCGTTAAATCCAGCGAGCCATTTTTTTGGTAAATGAACGCACTTAAAATGGAAAGAGGCAAAATAACCGCAATTGCCGTTGCATGTGCTTTATGTGCTTCCACTTTTAAAAATTTTTCCATACTGGGAACAAGAATGGTTCCGCCGCCCGCACCGAATAATCCATTGGCGAACCCTGTTACCGTTCCAATGATTCCCGATTTTAAAATATTTTTCATTTTTCGCCTCCAAACTAAAAGGTTCTTAGTTTATCTTGTCTAAAAAATGAAATTTCATGCACATTTATTTTTTACTGCAAACACATTCGGTTACCAAAAAGCATTCGCTGCACTTGGGTCGTTGCGACTTGCAAATTTCACGCCCAAATGTTATCACTTGGGTGTTGTATTGAATATAACTAGACTCTGGTAAGACTCGCATCAAATCCATTTCCACTTTTGTTGGATCCTCGTGTTCGGTTAGTCCAAGCCTTTTGCTAATTCGCTTTACATGCGTGTCCACAACGATACTCGGAATATTAAAAATATGTCCTCGCACAACATTTGCCGTTTTTCTACCCACACCGGCAAAAGATGTTAGGATTTCAATATCGGACGGCATTTCTCCGTTAAACTCGTTTAGCAATTTTCTAGCCGATAAAATTATATTTTGAGCCTTATTATGGTAAAATCCTGTGGACTTCACGTCTTTTTCCATTTCTGATAAATCCGCAGAGGCAAACGCTTCAAGCGTCGGATATTTTTTAAACAACTCACTTGTAACCATATTTACCCTATCGTCTGTACACTGTGCACTCAAAATCGTTGCAAACAAAAGCTCGTACGGTTTTTCGTAATCCAAGAAGCATTTGGTTTGTGCCGGATAATACGCATCAAGCAAGCTTAAAATTCGGTTTACTTTGTTTTCCAATTCTAGCGTCATTCGCTCGCCTCAATTCTTCTATACTTGGCATGAACGCCAGTAAAAATCGGGTTTGTCTCCTGTCCATAGCTAAAAAGCATAAATATTTCTTGCTTGTCCAACTTGCCGCCATTTAGCCATGAATCAATCGAGTAATTGAATTTTTCAATTCGTGAAGAATTTCTCTCTCTCGTTTGGTGGCTGCGTAATATATTTTTATCATCTTCGGTAATTTCTATTCTTAACCACTCTGGAATACTCTTTGGGTTTTCATTTAAGCACAAATCAAAACGAAGCAGTTCAAGAAATAATTGCGAATGATCTTCAAACTTCACAGCTACAAACTCAAATAACGTTTTAAAGTTCTGTAGCTTGCTTTGAGCCACATTTTTTGCCCTATCAAAATAAAATTCAGAAATCTCTTGATACATTTTAAAATGCGAACCGTAAAGCTTCTCGATATATCCCATGCTGTTTATAAACTGCCCAGAATTATAGTACAGTTCCACCGCTTCTTCTATTTCTTTTAATTTGCAAATTTCGGCATAACCTAAATCATTTGTATAAAGCACTTCATAAACGGCCTGATCAGAATACACGATGCCATATTCTTTTGCTGAATCTCTAAGCCCTGAACCCTTTAGAAGCTTCAAAAACCCAAGTTGAAACTGTTCGGGATGTTTCTCATACACTTCATTAAATGAATTTTCAAAACTGGTTAAATCCTCAAAGGGCAAACCAGCAATCAAATCCAGATGAACATGAATATTTCTGCCTTCTTTAATCTTTCGAACAGCATCAAATATTTTCTGGGTTTCATTTGGACGTTTGATGGCAGCAAGCGTTTTTCCATTGGTGCTTTGCACACCGATTTCAAACTGAAAAAGTCCAGCTCTTGCCGTTTTTAGAATATGAATCATTTCATCATCAATTAAACTGCCTGATATTTCAAAATGGAAATTCGTAAACAAATTATCGTTTTCAATTAAGAATTTCCAAATTTCTATGGCGTGAGTTTTATCGCAGTTAAAAGTCCTGTCAACAAATTTGACCTGACGAATTTTTTTATCCAGAAAAACTTTTAAATCGCTAAAGGCTCGTTCAAGTGATAAATGCCTAAGCCCACCACTTTCAACAGACGACAAGCAATACTGACAGCGATACGGGCAACCCCTTGAACTTTCATAATAAATAATTCTATTTTCTAAGCTCCCAAAACCTTCCGCATAGGCAAACGGCAGTGAATCAAGATGGACACCTTGTATGTTTGGTTCAAGCTTGACTACACCATCTTCAAGATAAGCAACGCCTCGAATTTCGCCAAAGCTCTCAAAATTTTTGTCTGCAAGAGCTTTCAGTGATTGCTCGCCCTCGCCCACCACAACTGCATCTATGTTTGTGTTGCGTAATAAATTTTCATAATCAAACGAGGCTTCTGGCCCACCTAAAATTATTTTTGTGTTCGGCAATATTTTTTTTAAATCAGAAACAATATCAAGTACCATGGAGATGTTCCAAATATAAGTCGAAAAACCCAAAACATCAGGTGAGACGCTGAAAATATCTGAAACGACTTGCTCTTTTCTGTTGTTAATTGTAAATTCCAATATTTCGCAAACGCAGGAATTTTTTAAATACCTGAGTGCGAGCGAAGAATGTATATATTTTGCATTAACCGCAACAAGATAAACTTTCAAACCAACCACTCCATCGTAAGTTTTTCGGATATAAAAATCCTAGGAATACAAGAAAAGACATGATTTTTTTCAAATCATGTCTTTTTAGAGCGCGAAACGAGATTCGAACTCGCGGCCCTCGCCTTGGCAAGGCGATGCTCTACCACTGAGCCATTCGCGCATATTGAGTTGAAGCGGGTGATGGGAATCGAACCCACGTATCCAGCTTGGAAGGCTGGTGTTCTACCATTGTACCACACCCGCAAAAATGCCCAGGGACGGAATCGAACCGCCGACACGAGGATTTTCAATCCTCTGCTCTACCGACTGAGCTACCTGGGCTTGTCGGTTTTCTTAGCCGCAAGAATGATTATAATACAACAGGCCCCATATGTCAAGCACGAAATAATTTTATTTTGTAAAATTTTCAAATCAAATATATAGTAAAACAAAAATCAATATGTTATAATAATATAAAGGAGGAATGGCTATATGGACAACAGCCTATCAAATGGTAGAGTGGATATTGATGATTTGGCAGCAAAACTTACCTTACTCTATGTAGAAAGAAATTATAACCTTGAAAAATCCTCGCCCGAGAATTTGGCGAAAGTCTTTAAAGCTACCTTTGAAACCATAAACACACAATTACGTTCCAAATAAAAATTTACAAAGAGGCATTGAGAATAACTATTCTTGATGCCTCTTTTTTATTTACTCACACAAATTATTTTTTCCCATAGGAATATAAAGACAACTTATTTCCAATGCTTAAGCTAACATATATTTTCTGCCTTCAAATTCTTTTGTCAGTTTATTCTGAATAAAACAACTTTTTAGCTGACAAATCCAAGTCAGTTGTGATAAAATTATTGGAACAGAATTTTGGCCGAACCACTACTACTAAAATACACAAGGAGAGCGTATCGTATGTCTCACATCACTTCACGCAAGGCTTATCAATCATTAGAAGAACGGCTAAATCGATTTCCGCAAGGGGCTCCGCCTTCGGATACTTTGTACAAGATTCTTCAGATTTTATTTTCGGAGAAAGAAGCCTCGCTTGTGGCCAAGCTGCCCATTAAACCGTTTACAATTAAAAAGGCTGCCTCCATTTGGAATATGTCAGAACTCAAAGCAAGCAAGATTTTGAATAAACTGGCTTCAAGATGTATTCTCATGGACGTGGAAACTGACGGCGAAATTAGTTATTTGTTGCCGCCACCTATGGCGGGTTTTTTGGAGTTCTCCATGATGAGAACTCGAAATGATATTGATCAACATTTGTTAGGCGAACTATTTTATCAGTACATGAACGTGGAAGAAGATTTTATTAAGGATCTGTTTTTTAGCACTGAGACTCGGCTTGGCAGAACTTTCGTCAATGAATCTGTGCTGTCGGCTGAAAATTCCGTTCACATTCTGGATTTTGAGCGAGCCAGCCACGTGATTAAGACTGCCTCACACATCGGTATTGGCATGTGTTATTGCCGCCACAAAATGGAGCACGTTGGCAAGAACTGCGATGCACCCATTGAAGATATTTGCATGACCTTTGGCAACGTTGCCGATTCTCTGATTCGCCACAACTATGCAAGACGTGTGGATTCCTCGGAGTGTTTGGAAATCCTCCACAAAGCATATGACTACAACTTGGTGCAATGCGGTGAAAATGTCAAGAACGACGTATCGTTTATTTGCAACTGCTGCGGTTGCTGCTGCGAAGCCTTGGTCGCCGTACGCAAATTTGGCGCCTTGCACCCCATTGAGACAACAGGATACCTCCCAAGCCTCAACAAAGATACCTGTATTGGTTGTGGCAAGTGCGAGAAGGTGTGTCAAGTGGAAGTCATTACGATGATTGCAGATGAGAACGGACGGAAGACACCAAAAATCAATAAGAACGTATGCATCGGCTGTGGCCTGTGCACTCGTGCTTGCCCCAATAAAAGTTTGACGCTTAAGAGAACAAACAAAAAAATCATTACGCCTTCCACATCTGTTCACAGGGTTGTGCTGATGGCAATCGAAAAAGGTAAGTTGCAAGACTTAATTTTTGACAACAAAGCGTTGTATAGCCATAGGGCTATGGCAGCTATCTTGTCCGCCATTCTCAAGCTGCCACCAATTAAAAAAGCAATGGCAAGTGAACAAATGAAATCTGTTTACTTGGAAAAATTATTAAACAAGCCGATGTGAAATCTCTAAACATTAAAACGACCCCCTTACAATTTTTGAGTAGCTCAATAATTGTAAGGGGTCGATATTATTTTGTGACCAATGTAATTCGTTCTGTAGAAAAAATTAGGAAAGCCAAAAATATTGCAATCACGAATGGAAAAATTGCAATGCTTGTGTTATTGGCAACCACGCCAACAATCGGCGGCAAAAAAGTTACGCCGATATAGGCACTCGCCATTTGGTAACCGATAATCGTTTGTGAATGAGTCGTACCGAAACTTCTTGGGGTTTCATGAATCATACAAGGGAAAATAGGTGCACAGCCAAGCCCTACACACACAAACCCAATAGCACAAATTTCTGTTGGAAGCGGCAAAAACAGCAGCACCGAACCAAGTGCAATGATTGCGAGTCCACCCCGAATCATTATTTTGTTGTCAAATCGCATGGTAATAAATCCACACAAGAACCGTCCAATTGTAATGCCCGCATAATATGTGGAAACCCATCTTGCCGCTGTTTGCACTGTCATTTCTTTTATTTCTACGAGAAAACTTGCTCCCCATAGACCAAACGTTGATTCTATTGAGCAGTACACCAAAAACGTAAGCATGGCGGCAATAACGCCCTTGATTTTCATAGGGCGAAGATCTTTATTGGCTAAATCCTTTTCTGATGAAATCTCGTTATGTACATTGCTAGTTGTTTTGGCTGAAAACATTTTCCAAAGCGGCATTGAAACAAGTAGGATCGCCACAATGATAAACTGAATCACCGCAACGGTAAGATAACCCTCTCGCCAATTTCCATTTTTCGCAATACATATTGACATGATGATAGGTCCTGCGGTGGCACCCACACCCCAAAAACAATGGAGCCAACTCATGTGATGTGCTTTAAAATGTTCGGCGACAAAACCATTTAGGCTTGCATCCACACAGCCAGCTCCAAGCCCAAGAGGAATCGCACACAACACCAACCAATATAAATTCGGTGAAACAGCAAACCCGAGCAAAGCACAGGCGGTCATCAAAGAACTAATCAGTGTTATTTTTCCTGTTCCAAATTTCTTTACAACTTTGCCAGACAAAATACTGGAGACAACCGTGCTACTCGTGATTGCAATAGAAATAAATCCCGCCGAGTCAAGTGAAACACCAAAGGTCTTTTGTGCAAGCGGCCATGCCGTGCCAAGAAGTGAATCCGGTAGCCCCAAAGCGATAAACGCTAAATAAATTACGACTAAAAAAATGGTTGCCATTTTAATTGACATAGAGCAGAAGAGAAAATTTTTATTCCCTCTGCCCTATTACTCCTTTTTAAGTTTAATTGTTAGTCATGCAATGCCAATTGTAAAAAATTTATATCACTTACTTTTCTATAAAGTGCCGACATCAACGCTCGATTGGTTGGCTCGTCGTTTACCTCGCCGAACAAGTCGCTCAGTTCACGTAGAGAAGTATTCTCCTCGTAAATTGCAGCATAGACGCCATCTCGAAACGAACGAACTCCCATGAGTTCAACATCGCTCACATTAAAATCTGTGTCCGTAAAATTTCTGTATAGATTGTTATAACCATTGCCACGCTTCTTACAGGATTCGCAAACCCCTGATACGATTTTCTTTTGCCTATCAGAAGTCGCACGACTGGCTAAGTTGTCATAAAACTTGGCACCGTTGTGCTCACCTTGAATAAAGTTCTCAAGTGCTTTTACCACACGACTATCAAAGGCTGGCATCGGTGGTGTAAACGCCGCTTGAGGGTCGGCTTGCGGTTCTTGTATGGGTGCAACTTGTGACCCTTGTTCATTTGATTGTGGTAGCATCGTAAGCCCTGGGTGGTTCGGAACAACCCGCCTAATTTCTGCCAATGTTTTTTCGTCAAGCGGCTGATAATTTACGCCGTCTGGCAAAGGCTTGTTTGGTTGGGCTTGCGGCGTTTGGCTACGCATCTGCTGGGGTTGTTGCCTTTGGGGTTGTGCTTGCCATTGTCTTGGTGGCATTTGTTGTTGCCCCCACACCTGACCTCTTTGCATTTGCTGATTTCTATTTTGGTTATAGCCAGAATTAAAAAATCCAAAGGGCATATTCGCACCTCATTTATTTTTACTCTAGCTTATGCAATTTTATTTTTTTTGGGAACAACCACAAATGAATCACTTACTCTGGCTTGTATGAGCTTTTAAGCGAAACGATTCTGTTGAACACTTGTTTCTCGTCTGTGGTATATTTATAATCTAGGGCAAAGTAGCCGTTTCTCATAAACTGGAATCTGTCCTCGAGTGTCGCTTCTTCTATCGCCGGCTCAATGAAACAATTTTCCATGATGGTCAACGAGTTCGGATTTTCACGCACGCCCGTTTCACTTTCTGGGTCGTCCAAAACCAAATAGTCATACAACCGAACTTCCGCCTTCACAGCCGACTTTGCTTCAACCCAATGGATCGTGCTCTTTACTTTTCGACCAGTAAATCCCGAGCCGCATTTTGTTTCTGGGTCGTAAGTACAATGGATTTCGGTGACTTCTCCGCTGTCATTTTTAATGACGTCCGTGCATTTAACAAAGTAAGCACCTTTTAAACGAACTTCTTTGCCAACGGTCAGTCTAAAGAATTTGTTTGGAGCGTTCTCCATAAAGTCCTCACGCTCGATGTAAATTTCTCTGCCAAATGGAACCAAACGCACGCCCGAATCTGGATTTTCCGAATTGTTTTCAATTTCTAGTTCTTCGGACGCACCCTCTGGGTAATTCGTAATCACAACTTTTAATGGGTCGATGACTGCCATGACAACAATCGCTTTTGATTTTAAATCTTCTCGCAAACAATAATCAAACAACGCAATGTCAACACGGCTGCTCGCCTTTGACACGCCCACTTTTTCACAAAGCATACGAACCGATTCAGGCGTGTACCCTCTTCTTCGTATGCCAGAAAGCGTTAGCATTCTTGGGTCGTCCCAACCGTCAACGGTATTGTTCTCAACCATTGCTCGCATATATCTTTTGCCCATGATTGTGTTTGTAAGTTGTAACTTTGCAAACTCAATTTGACGAGGTTTCACTTCAAAGTCAAGTTCATTGATGCACCAATCATAAAGCGGACGGTGATCTTCAAATTCAAGCGTACAAATGGAATGTGTGATTTTTTCAAACGCATCTTCAAGCGGATGTGCATAGTCATACATCGGATAAATACACCAGCTATCGCCTGTGTTGTGATGCGTTAAGTGGGCAATTCGATAAATAACAGGGTCACGCATATTGATATTGGGTGACGCCATATCAATCTTTGCTCGCAAAGTTTTTGAGCCATCTGGGAACTCGCCGTTTCTCATGCGAGTAAACAAATCCAAATTTTCTTCTACTGTTCTGTCACGGTATGGGCTGTTTTTTCCGGGTTCTTGTAACGTGCCACGGTAGTGTCTTATTTGGTCTGCCGTAAGTTCACAAACAAATGCTTTTCCTTTTTTGATCAGCTTGACCGCACATTCATAGAACTGCTCAAAATAATCAGACGCAAAATAAAGTCTGTCTTCCCAATCAAAGCCCAACCATTTGATGTCCTTGATGATGGAATTCACATACTCAACGTCTTCTTTTGCTGGGTTTGTATCATCAAAGCGAAGATTGGCAAGCCCTCCGTACATTTTCGCAAGGCCAAAGTTTAAACATATGCTTTTTGCATGACCAATATGCAAATAACCGTTAGGCTCTGGCGGAAAACGTGTGTGAATCTTGTTTAACTCACCTTTTAAGTCTTCATTGATAAAGCTATGAATAAAGTTTCCCGTTTCACTTAACGCATTGTTTTCAATTGTTTTTTCTTCTGACATATTTTTCCCTCCAATTTTAAAAACTTCGTGAGGCAAAGTCCTCGTGATAAAAAACAGCTTT
>JAVBKL010000163.1:0-20323 GCA_031554055.1 Eubacteriales bacterium
GAGCCAACTGTTACGGCTGAAGTAGTTACAGCAGTTGCAACAAGAAACACCTTTTCTTGTGCAGATAACATATTATCACTTCCTTTTGATTTGAAGCTTGAGCTTCCTTGCTTGCAATTTATATATCGACTTATTTAAAATTACCTTAACACTTTTTTTTAAAAAAAATCGACATTGCAAAAAAGTAATTAAAAAAGCATTTGCATATGCAAGAAATAAAAAAGGAGCCGAAGCCCCATTTTGCGTCATTGCGTCTTGATTCTAGTGATTTTTGCACCTAGTTTATTTAGCTTTATGTCTATTTTATTGTACCCTCGATCAATGTGGTAAATGTCGGAAATCTCTGAAATACCTCGAGCACACATGGCAGAAAGAATCAGGGAAGCCCCTGCTCTTAGGTCAGTTGCACGAACTTGAGCACCCATGAGACTGTTTAAACCTTCGACAATGGCACTCCTGCCTTCTATCTTTATGTCGGCACCCATTCTTTTTAATTCGCCGATGTGCATAAACCGATTTTCAAAAACAGTTTCTGTCACGACGCTTGTGCCCTCGCACACTGTTAAAAAACTTGTAAACTGTGCTTGCATATCGGTAGGAAAACCAGGGTATGGCAAAGTCTTTATATCCATGGCTTTTGGGGCAAAACTTCCTTTTCGCACCCGCATTCCCAAATCTGTTTCTTCTATAACAATGCTTGCCTCTTTAAGTTTTGCAATCACTGGCTTTAAATGATCTGAAACTACGTTTTCTAGCACCACATCACCACCTGTAATTGCTGCCGCCACCATAAACGTTCCTGCTTCGATTCGATCTGGTATAATTGTGTGCTGTCCACCTCGAAGCTTTGCCACACCATTTACTTTGATTGTGTCCGTCCCCGCCCCCCGAATCTCTGCACCAATGGAGTTTAAAAAACTAGCGAGGTCAACAATCTCTGGCTCCGTTGCACAGTTTTCGATTATGGTTTGCCCCTGTGCAAGCGTCGCTGCCATAACAATGTTCTCTGTTGCCCCAACACTCGGAAAATCCAAGTACACATTACAGCCACGGAGTTTCTTTGCTGTTGCGGTAACAAATCCATGCTCGTTTACGATTTCTGCACCAAGGGCGTGTAGCCCTTTTAAATGCAAGTCAATTGGTCTTGCCCCTATTGCACAACCGCCGGGTAGCGGGATTTTCACTTTGCCAAGTCTTGCAAGTAACGGCCCCATGACCAAAAAGGAGGCACGCATTTGTGATACGAGTTCGTACTCGGTTTCTTCTCTGTCGATGCCGCTTGCATCAATTTGAACACTCTCTCTTTGCTTGTCCCAGTTTATTTTCGCTCCAACACTTTTTAAAATATCGTTCATCACGCAAACATCAGACAACTCGGGCACTTCATTGATGGTACAAATTTCTTCGGTGAGCAATGCCGCCGCCAAAATCGGGAGCACTGCGTTTTTTGAGCCACCGATTTTTACGGTGCCTTTAAGCGGTACGCATTCTTCGATTATGAATTTCTCTGAAACTTTATCCATTTTTTAACCTCTATTCCAAAAATATCTTTACAATAAGTGTAACCAGATTTATAATTTTAATTAGAATAGGTTAAAATAAAAAATATTTTTTTATTGTTTAAACTTTATGATTAGGTCTGCGTATATTTAAACATAAAACGAAAAAAAATTCTGCTATCTTTAAAGCTGATAAAAACCCAAGGAGGAATCGTAATGAAAAAAGAAAGATTGAAAGTGTTAGAAATGATTGAGAGTGGCAAAATTAACGTGGAGGAAGCAACAAAGCTTTTGGAAGCGTTAAAAGGTTCGTCAGAATACGAATGGGATCCTACTGACTATGATGATGCAGAAGAAAAACTGAACCAATTTTCGCAAAGCGTTGATTCATTTGCAAAGGAATTTGGCGACAAAGTAAATTCTACTTTTAAAGAGATGGAGCCAAAACTTCGCTCAGCTGCAAAAGTAGTGGTAGAAAAAACAATTACCGTAGTTGATGATTTGGCAAAAGTTCTTGGCGATACTGCTAAAAACCTAGACAACAAAGAAGCTAAAAGTGATTGCTGCTGCTCAAGTGCTCAAGCTTGCGAGCCAGAACCAACTTGTGAAGAAAACAAAGAAGAGTGCAAAGATTCTTGCTGTGACAATGAACCAAAGCAAAACTAAAAATTTATAAAAAAGTAGCGAGAAATCCGAAATTCTGATTTCTCGCTACTTTTTTATATCCATGAGATATTTTTCTGTGTTTTCCGCAATCAACGCAACGAGCACTTCATGCTTCTTTCGATAGTTTTCATATCCGTCACGAGACTCATCTAACTCAAATTTGTTATACTTGTCTGCGTACTCAAAATAAAAATCCGCCCATGCCGCTTCATAAAAGTAGGGAAACAACTCATGCACGTTCTTGAGCTGTTCATAAGCGTTTTCTTTCATTTCCGAAAGCATCATGGTTGCATCATGAATACTTTGAATACCGCCGATAAATGTTTCTTTGCTAAAACTTTCGTCGCCATAAAAAAGTTTGTTTTGGGGCACTAGGATTTGCTTGAATGTAGTTGCAACTTGACTATCTTCATTATACCTACTCACACAGTCACAAAGGTTTTCGATTCTTGTCCCTTTTATTTTTGCACCGCCCTCGGTGGCATCAATATACACTCGACTGGAATTGTTTTGGTCAAACTCGATATACTGCTCAATTAACGTTCTATATAAATTAAGACTGGGGCTAGTCGGTACAGGTTCGCCATAAATGTCTTTCGTAAAAAACGACAGGTCTTCATCCGATAATTGAATTGTGTTTGCACCAGCAGTATGCCTTTTATTATTTGTGTAAGCAAGGTCTTGACCCACCAAAACAATTGGATCACAGCCACAAGCCGCTGCAAAATCCAATGCCGTTAGCGCAACTGTACCTGACGCATAAATTTCATTTTCTAAGCGATTGCACAGCCTCAAGACTTCTTTTATCGCTTTGTCTTGTTTGGTAAGTGCAAATATTTTTTCACATTGGCAAGCGTCCACCAGTCTGTAGTCCGTGGTAGTAATATATAAAAGGGGGTAATTCAATGTAACCTCGTGAATATTTGTAACGCTCCAAAGCTGTCTTGCATCAACTGCCACGACAATATCGGGTTTGATTCCATGCTTTTCCAAAGTTGCCACGCTCTTATAAAAAGCGATAATCAAAAACTTATCCTTTGCATCTTTAAGCAGTTCCACGTTTTTATCAAGCGAAGGCCCAGCCCCCACAATAACCGCCGGCTTATTTATAAAAGCACCTTCAAACGCACCGAACTTGATGCAATCACCCAAATTTTTAAAGTTCTCAATTGAGTTTTTAACCCATGCACCTGTTTGCCCACGAACCGTCTTGTGTTCAACGATAAATTTTTCAAACAGCTCGTCTTTCACTTCCATTACTTTGTTGTACACGTCAAGATACTTAACTTGATAGGCACTCGGCGAATACAATCTCGTACTTATGAAATTGTTTTTATCAAGCGACCCGAGTAAAAAAGTTTTGATTTGCTTTTTATTGCTGCTCACCAAGAACTCAACTTGCTCGCTCAACAAAATTTCGCCAAGATCCACATACATAATTGCATGACACAGCACCGAATAATTCGGCTCAATCACAATGACTTTTGCTTTTGGCGGCAAATTTCTTACAAGCTCCAACACATGATACAAAAAACCCGCACCAAAAATAATGGTTACGCCGTCGAAGATTAAGTTTTGGTTAATGGGGTTTGTATTTGCTTCATTTTGTGGATTGTATTTGCTGTGCACATTAAGCCAGTTTTCGTGCAACAATTGTGGGAAGGGCTGTCCATTTTTTGCAAACTCCACACGCACACTTAAATCCTCGCTCAAAACAGTTAAGGCGTCCGCAAGTAAATCTTTGCGGTAACGCCTTATGAGGTCTATATTATTTTGAAAAATATTCAAGTTCATAAAATTACGTCCTTTTTTTATAGACATAAACCATAAGTGACATAATTAATAAAAACGCTACGGCGATAGCGATGGCGTGTAAATCTCGCATGGCAATTGCGATTGCCACAATACCGCAGACAATGCTCAAGCCGTAAAGAATAACCACTGCTTTTTGGTGCGAGTAACCAGCGTCCACCAAGCGGTGATGCAAGTGACCACGGTCTGCGGTCATAATCGGTTTTCCGCTTGCCGCACGTCTAACCATAGCAAATACTGTATCGAAAATCGGCAAAGCAAGAACCAGTCCCGCAATGACCACCGATAAAATCGCATAGCCTTTAAATAATCCTATTAATGAAGAAACAGCAAGAACGTATCCTAAGAACAACGCCCCTGTGTCACCCATAAAAAGTTCTGCTGGGCTAAAGTTACGTGGTAAAAATCCAAAGCAACTGCCGGCAAGCGTTGCCGCAAGCACGACTGCCAGTTGATTCGGTGTCATAATACAGAGCACCATTAAGCAAAGTGCGGAAATACTCGACACACCAGCAGCAAGTCCGTCTAGTCCGTCAATTAAATTTACCGCATTTGTAATCCCGATAATCCAAACAAGGGTAATCGGCCCACTTAACGCTTCAAACTGTGTTAAAAAAGGCCAAGTGACAAAATCAATTTTGGTGCCGGTAAAAATAACAACCAGCGACGCAACAATTTGAAGTGCAAGTTTCGTTCTTGGCTTAAGTGAATAAACATCATCAAGTATACCAGTCATGGCAATGATAACGGCACCAATAATAAAGCCAGCAAATTGAACCGTCTGCAAATATTGCACAAAAGGAACAATCACACCTGTCGTAAGCAAAAAGCTAATGACAATAGCGATTCCGCCCATTCGAGGAATCGGCTCTTTGTGCATACCACGAGACTTTGGATAATCAATGGCACCGACTTTGATCGATATTTTTTTTGCATAAGGGGTTGATGCCAGTGAGATTGCAAACGCACTAGCAAAAGCCGCTATGTAAAGAAGCCAATTATGGGTCATTTAAAAATCCCCTTTACAACCGTTATTTTGTGCCAAAAAGTCTATCGCCCGCATCGCCAAGTCCTGGAACAATATAGCCATGGTCGTTTAGTTCAGGATCAAAAGCCGCTGTATAAATATCCACGTCTGGGTGTTCTTTTTGAACTTTTTCAACGCCAACTGGACAAGCGAGCAAGCATAGTAATTTTATTTTTTTAACGCCTTTGGCTTTTAAGAAACCAATCGCCGCCGCCGCTGTACCGCCTGTAGCAAGCATCGGGTCAACGAGTAAAATCTCACGTTCGTTGCTGTCCACTGGTAATTTGCAAAAATATTCAACAGGCTGTAGTGTGTCTGGGTCACGATAAAGCCCGATATGTCCAACCTTTGCCGTTGGCAAAAAATTAATGATTCCGTTTACCATGCCGATACCCGCACGCAAAATCGGAACAACACCGAATTTAGTTTCGATCATTTTTGTTGTAGTTTTTGTAATCGGCGTTTCGATTACTTGGTCAACGAGTTGAACATCTCTTGTCGCTTCGTAGCAAACCAATGTCGCTACTTCTTCAACCAACTCACGAAACTCCTTGCTGCCTGTCTCAATACTTCTAAGCATGGAAATTTTATTTTGGATAATTGGGTGATCCATGATTACGAGCTTGCCCATTTAACTTCCCCCTTATTGGATATTGCTTTCTATTAGGTTAATACGGTTTAGATGCCTTGCATCTTCCGAAAATCTGGTATTTAAAAATGCGTCAATTACTTCCAGTGCCACACCAATGCCAATTACACGTCCACCAAGTGCCAAAATGTTTGCATCATTGTGTTGTCTTGTGGCTTTGGCCGAAAACACATCGGAGCACAATGCACAACGAATCCCCTTGTGTCTGTTCGCCGCAATCGAAATGCCTATCCCAGTTCCGCAAATTAAAATACCACGCCTTGTCTCTCCACTAAGAATGGCTTCGACAACTTTCTGTGCATAAACAGGATAATCAACCGCTTGATCTGAGTATGTTCCAAAGTTCTTATATCTAATTCTATTTTTATCAAAATGTTTAATAATTTCCTGTGTCAGTGCAAAGCCGCCGTGGTCACAACCAATAGCAACGATGCTGTCGTTTTCCGCTTTAATTTTCGAAGCGGCAATCTGGATTAAGTCCTTGAGTTGCTTTGCACATTCCGAATATGCCCGAACATTTTGTCCAAACGGATCAACGACATCGCCGTTTAAATGTCCGACAAACTGCGAAAGCGTGTAGACCTTGTCTGCAAACTCTGGCCATCTTAAATTTAAGTAGTTCTTATGGCGTTCCGTCATGCAAAGAATCAAATCAGAACTTTGCATATCGTCCATCACAATTTGATGCGTTTTATGTTCGGATAAATCTTGTGAATATTCCGTTTTCATTACTTCATGTGCGTTATCGCTTACAGGGAGTGCCATCAGCACAGAAACGCCGCCAGACGCAACCACCACATTCATTTTCATTTGTTCAAAAATATCCCGAGCCAAATATTCAGCCATGGGGCTTCTGCAACTGTTTCCGGTGCAAACAAATAAAATTTTCATTCAGAATCCTCCAAAACACTTCTCGCCTCAATCAGTTCATAACCCGACGCTTTTTTTAACCTATTCATAATCGCAAGCCCCAAATCAGTTTCTAAAAAGCCTTCTGCAAAAACCTGTTCCAGTGCAAGATGGTCGCACCTTCTAAGCATTTTAAATAAATTGGCTGCAATTGTCTCGGGTTTCTCACGGTCACCAAGAGATAACACTACTTTATTAACGTATGCAGGGATCGTTTGTTCCGTCGCAAGCACACCAACATTCTGCTTGTCCCTTGTTAAAATATTTATGGCACGAACAATGTCTTTTGGATCGCCTGTTACCAAAGTTACTTTTGCGGCAGGCGAATAATGCGTGTACTTCATGCCAGGGGCTCTTGGTTTTGTTTTTTCACTCTTATTGTCTGACGAAACTGCGGAATCCACTTGAACGTGTCCAACAACTTCTTCAAGCATTTCAAGCGTAATGGAACCCGGTCTAAGAAGCGTTATCTCGTTTTTGGTTACTTCAACAATGGTGGACTCAAGTCCAAAGTCTGCCGAACCACCGTCAATAATCATGTCAATTTTTCCGTCTAAGTCAAACTTAACGTGCGAGGCACGAGTGGGGCTTGGCTTTCCTGATGAATTGGCAGACGGTGCCGCGATCGGAACACCCGCCGCTTTGATCAGTGCTCTTGCAATGTAATTCGATGGCAACCGAATGCCCACCGTATCCAGACCGCCCGATGTTGTATGCGGTATGTGACTTTTTTTCTTTAGTACAATGGTAAGTGGCCCTGGCCAAAATTGATCCATCAAAGCTTTCGCAAGTTCTGGCACATCTTCACAAAGCGCATACACGTCAGACTTTTCCGCAATATGCAAAATCAGCGGATTGTCAGAGGGTCGCCCCTTTGCTGCATAAATTTTTTTAACAGCCGTTTCGTTTAAACCGTCTGCACCTAGCCCATATACCGTTTCTGTAGGAAATGCAACAAGACCGCCGCTTTGTATTATTCGGGCAGCCTGTTGTATGATTTCCATATCTTGTTCTATATCATGAATTTCACAGTAAATGGTGTTTCGTTGCTCGCTCATTAAGCCCCACAACACTTTTTATATTTCTTCCCACTTCCGCATGAGCAAGGCTCGTTTCTTCCTGGCTCTGGTGCTTTCACAACGGTTCCTGATTTTCTTTGCAGTGTGAAAAGTTCCTTGCGGCGTTGATCCGATAAAACATTTGACCACTCTGGCAAACTGTATAAATGCTCTGCTTTGTACTCAATCATTTTTCGGTAAAGACTTTCAAACTCAAATTCAACACATACATCGCTTTCTTCTGTGAGTTGGTTGATGTCTTGAGGTTCTTTGATTACTTCGTTGATTCCGTCGAGGAACCCACAAACAAACTCAAGTGACATATTATAACGCTTCGAAAGCTCTAAAAGCGTTCCCTCTATTTTTGTAATTTTGTTTGTCAGCAACTCTTCATATATTTTTTGCTCAAGTGGGAGATATTCGTCCCATAATGTTGGCTCTGCCGAGCCCTCTTTCGTGTACGCCATTTGTGCCCAATTTTCATACAAACTCATTTAAACTTTTCCTCCTAGAACCTACTTGTGGTTAATATTTATTCCTAAGTGTTTCTTACAAAGCATTTTACAACAAAAAATTACATTTGTCTATTTTAACTTGCATTATCCACTAATTCAATTTTTAACGATATCTTTAAATGTGGCACATAAGAAAGTATTTTTTCATAAACTTCCTCTTTTGAAACCGAATCATTACAAATCTCGCCCTCTTTTGGTGAAACGCCAAGGATTAAGTTTGTAATTCTTTCTTCTTTTAAGAACTGCCCAATTGTTATAGACACATCTTTTGCAGAAATCGCATGAACTATTCCACCACGGCTCGTTCCGTAATCAAATAAATATTGCAAAAGATTTTTGCTGTCGTCGCTCTCAAAAATATCATAGCCCTTAATCACATGAAGTATATGTAGCTCGCCACTTATTTTTTTACTGGTTTCCAGTCCTCTATCGATAAGCCGTTTGCTGTTGCTTTGCGGCGTAATGCACACAAGAACTTTGTTTTTACTCAACTGTATCCGCCTCCTCGTTTCTCCCGACTACAATCTTAATATCACAATCTGAAAGTGAAATATCCGTAATGATCTCGCTGTTTTTAAAATATGGTTGCAGATCTTCGCCCATGCCACGTTTTTTAACAAAAATCCGTGTTTGATCTGTTCTGTTGTCATCATAGTCACCGATGGAAGTAACCAAAAAGCTACCGGAAACAAGAACGTCCTCAAAATGTTTTGCTGCACCTTTTTTTCCGCTGCCGTTTAATACGATGATTTCTTTGCCCAAGCTGCTTTTTTCTTCTGCCGTAAGCTCTGGTGCGTCCATAAATACGCTTTCGATTACAGCTCTGGCCTCTGGCTCTTTGATTTTCACGTAGCTCTGCCCATCATATGAAATATTCTCAACAGGGATTGTCACGGATTGAATATTCATAGAAGATAAATTCTTAATGTACTTTAAATACTTTGGTGCATCGGCAATGTTAAAATTCGTCTCTACATATTTTATGACGGTATTTAAAATTGCACCCGAATTATTTATTAAATTTTCTTTTGTCAGCATTTGGTTGACCAGAGCCTTCACAAAATCTTGTTGAATCTCAACACGTTTTAAGTCACCGTTTGCATAACCCGCACTAATTGGGTTCGCTGCGTCTGATTTTCTGTATCTAACGAGCCCTTCTGCTTGCTCGCCTGTAAGCGTTTGAAGTCCCGGCATTAAGTCGATGTGCAAGTTTTGCGTTGGGTCATTATAAAACATTCGTTGCGGAACGTTAAACTCTACTCCCCCCATTTCGTTCACAATATATTTAAATGCATCTAAATCGACTTTTGCATAATAATCTATTTGGAAGCCGAGTAAATTCTCAATTTCGGAAACAATAAAGTCAGTGCCATGTGTCTTGCCTGCGTAATGATGCACTTGGTTTAGTTTCATGGCTCCGTTTTTTGGAACAAAAGAGTTTTCGTCCTTTAGAATTTGTCTGTGCTCTTCGGACATTTCCACGTAGGTATCCCGTGGCAAAGACATCAAGTTGATTTCGCCTGTTTCTTTTTTGAACGAGCCAACCATCATCACGTCTGTTCTTGTGCTGTCGTCGTCAACGCCTAGTATGACAAAATTGGTGCGGCTTGGTGCGGCTTTAAAAAATGTTTCGAGTGCGGTTTGTTCTTTGTCACCTTTTCCGTCTGTGTTTGAAGAGGCCGATTGCACTTTTTGCGTGTAAAGCCAAACCCCAAAAACGGTAAGCGGAATAAATATTATCAGGCAAATAATGACAACCAGAAAATATCGCTTGAGTAGTAACTTGTCTTTTTCAGTCATAAATCCTCCAAAAATTTCGAAATAACAAAAATCGTTTGTGCTTTTAGCAAATTTAGTATATCATAGTTCATTGATAATGTTAATAAATAATGAGATTATAATTGAGTTTTAGCCTTACTGCAATCAGTTTTTATTGGAATCGAAGGAGGTTTTTTATGGGAATTGTTGTTGGAATCGATATTGGCGGCAGCACAACAAAGATCGTTGGCATAGAAAACGGCAATTTAAAAACGCCCATGCTAGTAACGGCTACAGATCCTGTGGCATCGTTATTCGGGGCGTTTGGAAAGTTTGTGGATTATAATTCTATGGCACTTGCAGATATTGAACAGGTCATGGTAACAGGCGTGGGCTCGTCTTTTATTGACCGACCCATTTATGGAATAAAAACTGGCAAGGTCGAAGAATTTCTGGCAAACGGATTTGGCGGTTTACATTTGTCAAAATTAAAAAAAGCAATCATCGTGAGCATGGGCACAGGCACCGCACTTGTTTCGGCAGATGAGGACCAAATCCGTCACATCGGCGGAACAGGCATCGGCGGTGGAACCATCACAGGGCTTGCCGCAAAAATGCTAAACATTCGAGATATTGACTTGGTCGTGAAGCTTGCGAACAGCGGCAACTTAAAAAACATCGACTTAATGGTTGGCGATATAACCCAAGATGACTTGCCGGGATTGCCTCCCCACACCACCGCGTCAAACTTTGGAAAAATAAGCGACGTGGCGAGCCTTGGCGATATTGCCCTTGGCATTTTGAATCTGGTGTTTCAATCCATTGGCACAACCGCAAGCTTTGCTGTGAAAAACGAAAACACGAATGACGTAGTGTTAATCGGAAACTTAACTTCCATCCCGCATTGTTTGCCGATGTTTAAAGAGCTTGCAGACCTCTATAAAATAAATTTCATCATGCCCGAATACTCGGAGTTTGGCACAGCAGTTGGTGCGGCACTCTCTTTAAAGAATGGGCGGTTTCGTTCACTTTAGTTACGCAGATTTTTCAAGACTCAAAAAACACTAGCATAACCAGTAACATAAATAATAAATCTCTATTTTTTTCGGGGCGAACAGGTGCATTTACTTGTCCGCCCCGAAATGGCTCCGGAATATCCTCCACTTGATTAAGACTGTTTCTGTAGCCAAAAACCATCAGTATCACACCCTAAATATTTTTTATTTTTACATACTTATGTTTTACTTGAAAAAAACAGTACACAATACTTGTGAATAACCCAATTTACATTTTTCCCCAAAAATAAAGCTTTGTGTATAATTCTGTGGATACTGTGGATAACTTTTAAAAAGGCTTGTGCAAAACTTGGCACTGTGCCGAATGGCTTGACTTTGTTCCGTTGATAATATATATTCAGGTTAGTTGATTTAGTACTAATTCGCGTTAGAATGGCAGAATAAAATTTTCACAGCGTATGCTTTCTGCACACGTTTCAAGTGCGGAATGAAAATTTTATTCTATACCTCTATTGTGAATTAGTTTAAGCTTGTAAGGGGCGATAAAATGGAATACTTGTCATCTTTAGAATTATCAAAAATGTGGAATATTTCTGAACGCAGAGTCGTTCAATTATGCCTTGATCATAGAATTGCTGGTGCAATAAAAAGCGGAAAAACTTGGGCAATCCCCGCAACAACCCAAAAGCCTGTGGATGCACGAATTAAAACAGGGCGATATATAAAAAAACTGCTGCCTTTAAAAATCGACGAGGTCGTCAATTCTATTTTTGAAGCGGATTGTCTCGAAGCCATGCATTTGATTCCAGATGAATCCGTGGACATGATTTTATGCGACCTTCCCTATGGCATAACGCAAAATGCATGGGATAGTTATATTCCGCTTGATTTGCTTTGGAAACACTATACGAGAATTATAAAGCCAAACGGCGCAATCGCTTTGACTTCCTCCGGCGTTTTTACCGCCAACATTATTATGAGCCAGCCGCACATCTATAAATACAAATGGGTTTGGGAAAAATCAAAGCCAACAAATTTTCTTAATGCGAAAAAACAACCGTTACGCAAACACGAGGACATCTGTATATTTTACAAGAAGCAACCAGTCTATAACCCACAAATGACACAAGGCGTAGCTTACGATAAAGGCGTTAGAAAAGCTCAGTTAAGTGGTTCTTATGGCGATTTTGAGCCCGCACACGTACACAGCAGTGGCGAACGCTATCCAACCGATGTGATTTATATAAAAACTGCCGAGTCAGAAGGCAAAGTGTATCATCCAACCCAAAAACCAATTGAGCTTGGGCGATATTTAATACGCACCTATACCAACGAGGGCGATATCGTTTTAGACAATTCTTGCGGAAGTGGCTCCTTCTTAGTTTCTGCTCTGCTTGAGAAAAGAAATTTTATTGGCATAGAAAAAAATGAAAATGTATCTCTTTTCAAGAAAGAAGAGATTGATTATATAGACGTTTCAAAGCAAAGATTAAAATGTGCTTGGGATTCTCTTTCTGTGACGGACAAGCAATCCTTGTTATGCACCAATCTCTTAAAAGAGTTTTCAAGCGGCGAGGTAAACGAATATGAACGACATTAAAGTTAACAAAAATGAGCGTTCTTGGGCAATCACAATGATTTCCGAAATAAATATTTTTTTGCGTGACAAGACATGGAAAATTAAACAAGCCGCTGGTGAAGAGACAATCAACACCGGCAAACGAATTATGTTTCCTGATCTTTTGCTCTGTTCTGAACGGTTGGTAAGTGTCCGCAACATTCTTCAAGGTTGGGAAATCAAAATGCCTGACGTTTCCATTACCAATAGTGATTTTGTCGCAGATGCACAAAGAAAAGCAGAGTTTCTTGGACTAAACAGTTTTATGCTTTGGAATTTTTCATATGGCGTTTTGTATGTAAAAAATGAACTGGGGTATTTTTGTATTGAAAAAACATGGGACAACTCCACGCTCATAAAAAATCGTTCCGACGTAGAAGCCTATTTCCAAGTCTGGAGAAGTCAACTATTTGAAATTTTGATAGACATACATACGTTGATAGATACTGGAAAGTTAATTGGCAAAAAACTTGATTTAACGGTTTCTGAAACAATAATGCCTAAGCTTATTGACTACAACAAGTCACTTGTTTCCAACTGTTTAAGAGATGCTGCAATACAAGATACACGAATTGAGACCGCCCTTGAAATATGGTGGGACGAAGTTAAAAAAGAATATTTGTCAGATGAACTGGATATGTTCGATGCGTATGCAAAAACAGTCTTGCTAAACTGGATCAACAGGATTACCTTTGCTCATTTGATAAGGAAATACCATTCCCCCGCAGGGGCTATAGCCACCATCACTTATGATACGCAGATCAGTCAAGCCAATGATATTTTTCGATCCATTACTGCTGCTTGCGATTTTTACCATGTATTTGCGTCCGTTGAATTGAATGAGTATCTACCGAGCGAAACTTGGCACACGCTGGTTGAGTACAATTTATTTCTATCCATGCATTCGCTTGAAAATCTTGATCAGACCGCTTTACAAGGTATACTCGAGAGTAGCGTGCGTGAGGCGAGAAGAGAAATTATTGGTCAGTACACAACGCCTCCCCTTCTGGCGAAGCTTCTTGTCAACATGACAGTTACGAATAAAACTGGCACTTGTTTGGATCCTTGTTGCGGAACCGGTACGATTCCAAAAGAAATTATTTCTCTAAAAAAAGAATCTTTAAACGTACAAGAAACATACGAAAGTACATGGGCTGCTGATAAATATGCTTTTCCTCTTCAGATTTCAAACATAAGTTTAACCACGCCAGACAGCATACATATACCAAGCAGAATTTTTCAATCCGATGTTTTTAATCTTAACAATGGATTGAATATAGATATAGTTGATCCGAAAAGTGGAGAGACCATGCACTTGAAACTGCCTGCCTTTGACTATATCATTTCTAATCTTCCCTTTGTAGATTTTAATACCAACAGCAAAGATAACCTAAATTTTATAGACTCGTTGATTGGTGCTGTGCATAAGAACACCGGCGTGACCTTATCAAAAAGAAATGATTTGTATTTATATATAATTTTTAAGATTTGGGAGTTACTTGGCAATGGAGGTAAGATTGGCGTGATCACCTCAAATTCATGGCTTGGAACGGACGCTGGCAAATTGTTCTTTAACGCCATTCGTTGGTATTACAATATCGAAACGATTTGCATTAGCGGAAATGGAAAGTGGTTTCAAAACGCCGATGTCATGTCCACCATACTCATCATGCAGAAAAAAAATATCTCTCAAGTGAATCCGAATCTCCGTGTAAACTTCATCCGAATTTCTGCACCCATTCACAAGTGGGACGATCCCGATGTCTTTAAGGTTCTAAAACGAACCGCCCATTTATCCAAACCAATTGACACATCCATTGCGAGTGTTGATACTTATACCAATGGTGAAATTGATAAGCTCACTGGCATGAACGTATCCATAAACACCATTTTTCATCATGTAAACTGGCTACTAGAAATTGAGAACAAACTATGTAAACTTGACACTTTATTCACGCCATTTAGAGGTGAAAAAACTGGGCAAGACGAAATTTTTTATCTGCAAGACTCTTCTCTTGTGGATCAAGAATATATTATCCAAGGGTTAAAGAACACGCGCCATTGCAATACGTTAATCGTCAAACCTGATACCGACGTTCTTTGGTGTTCGGAACCACTGTCTACATTAGAATCAAGTGGAAAATCCAAAACCATGAATTGGCTTAGACGCTTCGAAAATATTCTTAACGTTTCTGTTAAGCAAAGAAAAGGCTTGTGGTATGATTTGACTGGCTCAAAAACCACAAAGATATTTACTGGTATGAATCCTGGCGAGCGTATTTTCTTTGGAATGTTCGAATCAGAAACTTTTATCAACCAACGCTTAATTGGATTTACACCGATTCATGATTCTATTGACCAAGAGCTATGCCACGCGTTGCTAAATTCGTTACTTGGATTATTTTATGTAGAAGCAATCAGTTTTGGACGTGGCCAAGGTGCGGCAGATTTTAGTAAAGACAATTTGGGGAATATGTATATGTTAAACCCCAATCTGATTGACGTGAATCAACGCAAAGAGATACTAGATAACTTTGCAAAACTACTCTCCCGAGAAATTTTAAAAACAACCGATGAACTGAATCAGAATGATCGAATCAATTTTGACACAGCTGTATTAAGGGCGTACGGTATTGATCAATATTATGCCGAAATAAAAACGTCTCTGCTGTTCATGCAATCAACCAGACTTAGTGTATCGAGATAATTATGGAGAGCACAACTTAGTTGGCTCTCCTATTTAGAACTTACTTCTTCTTCAAAATCTCAATCCAGTGGTCGTCTGGGTCATTTATAAAATACAGTCCCATGTTTGTGTTCTCAAAGCAAACCCAGCCGTTTTCCCTGTGGAACTCTCTGATTGCGGCATAATCACCCTCAACCCTTACGCACAAGTGTACTTCGTTGTCGCCCAACTCATAAGGGCGATCCCACTCTTTAAGCCAAGTCAGCTCCACCGTAAAATCGGTTTCCTCTTCGGCCATGTAAACAATGATGAACGAGCCGTCTTCGGCAGCTTTGCGGCGTTTCTCTTTTAGCCCGAGAGCCTTCTCATAAAACTCGATGCTTTTCTCAAGATTCAAAACATTGAAATTATAGTGATCCATTCTACATTTAATTTGCATTTTCATTTCCCCTTTTCAATATAAAATTCTTGCCAGCTTCTACATAATTTTGTCCATAATTCTTGTTTCCCTGATACACCACGCCAAAATGCATGGGGATAAAATTTTTAACTTCTATTTTCTCGCAAAACTGCACGGCACCTCTGTCAAAATCTGAACCGATTCTTGCATCCACAGGAAACATCGCCACATCAAAACTTTTATAATCTGAGTGTAAATCTGCCAGTTCGTTCAAGAACGCCGTTTCGGATTCTTTAATTTCATCAGCTGTCGACTCGTCCGCCCAGTGCCAGTTGTTTAAATCCCCCGCATGAAAAATTTTGCACCCATCGGCTTCTATGGCAAACGAGATGCCAATATCCGTTGAGCCATACGCCTTCACTTGTAGGTGGTCATCTGCATACGTTTCGCCTTTTGATAGGTAGCAAATGTTTTTGTCATGGTTTAAAACTTTTGGTTTGATTTCTTCTGCTAGTATAAAGGTTGTATCGACAGTTGCAAGGTCAAATAGCTTTGGATTGTAGTGATCCTTATGCGAATGTGAGAAAAGCACATAGGTCTTTTTATTTTCGTTAAAGATTTTTGAAAGTTCCTCCTCACCAAGTCCTCGCCAATAATCAATTAACATATTAAAATTCTCGCATTTTATTAAAAAACCGCTATTAAATATATAATTAATTTCCATCCAATCACTCCCTATCGCAATTTTAAACCGTAAAATCGCATCCGTCAAGTTTGCAAAACGTTAAGCTGTAAAAAATCTATTTGCTTAAATAAGTTTAAATTAGTATAATGGAAGACAATTGGCATAATAACCTAAATACAAGTTGGAGGCATGAAAATGTATAAACCTGAATATCAAGAAAAATATGTAAAACTCGCCGTGGAAGTGGGTGCTGCTGTTCAAAAAGGTCAAAAACTTCTCATCAGATCTCAAGTCGAAAGTGCATACTTTGCTCGCATGGCAATGGAAGCTGCTTACAAAGCAGGTGCCAAAGAAGTTATTGTGCAGTGGATTGATGATGCCTGTTCAAGGCTTACTTATTTGAATGCTGATGAAACCGTATTCGATACCTACCCTGTTTGGAGTAAGCATTTGCAAAACGATTTATCGGCAGAGGGTTGTGCCTTTTTAAGCATTTCAGGTTCTGACCCCGAAGCATTAAAAGGTGTGGATTTCTCCCGAGTCGTTCGGTTTAATAAATCTGCCGAAGATGCAATCAAACCTTTCCGCGACAGAACCATGTCAAATGAAATTCAGTGGAGCGTTGTTGCGATTCCCACAGCGGCTTGGGCGAAAAAAGTTTTTCCAGATGAACTAAGCGTAGATGATTCCATCCGAAAGCTTTGGGACGCAATATTTGCAGCTTCTCGTATTGACGAGAATGATCCTGTAGAAAATTGGAAGGAACACACCGCACGGATTCATAAAAACGTAAAAATCTTAAATGACTATAACTTTAAATTCTTAAAATATACAAGCAGCAACGGCACTGATTTGCAAATTGAACTGCCAGAAAACCATATTTGGGCGGGCGGCGGCGACATCAGCAAAAGCGGTCAAGAATTTTTGCCGAACATTCCCACCGAAGAAATTTTTACAGCACCCAAATTTGACGCAGTAAATGGAATTGTGTATGGAACAAAGCCGCTTGTGTATAGCGGAAATGTTATCGAGGATTTTAGTGTTACTTTTGAAAACGGCAAAGTCGTAAAGTTTTCTGCAAAGAAAAACGAAGACGTGCTTGCAAAAATTTTGTCGAGTACCGAAAATATGGATTTTCTTGGCGAAGTGGCGCTTGTGCCTTTCCACTCGCCAATCTCTGATATGAACATTTTATTTTACAATACTTTGTACGATGAAAATGCATCTTGCCACTTGGCATTTGGCCGTGCGTATCCAGACTGCATTAAAGACGGTGCCAAGTTATCCGACGAAGAAAAAAAGAAGGCAGGTCTTAACTTATGTGCCGACCACCACGATTTTATGGTTGGCAGCAGAGACATGAAAATTGTTGGAACCACACATGATGGCCGTGAAGTGGTTGTATTTGAAGATGGGGATTTTGCTTTTTAATGATTATGTGTATCGGAAAGATGAGATGTAAAAAATGAATATTATAATTGTAGGTTGCGGAAAAACAGGCTATACGATTGCCAAACATTTATCCGAAGACCAACACAGTATTGTGCTTATCGATAAAAAGCCGTTTGACTCAAAAGTTATCGAAAGTATCGACGTAATGACTTTGCAGGGCAACGCCCTAAGCGGAATACTTTTGAGAGAAGCGGGTGTGAAAGAAGCAGACCTCATGATTAGTGTTGCCGAAAACGACGAAACAAATATCCTCTGTTGTTTGACGGCACAAAAACTTGGTGCAAAACACACCATTGCGAGGGTGCGTGACCCAGCGTATGCGGGCGAACTTTTGGATATGCGAGAAGACTTGGGCCTTGATATGATTATCAACCCCGAACAGCAAGCCGCCCTTGAAATTTCTCGTTTGCTGCGTTTTCCGAGTGCTAGCGATATTGATACTTTTGCTGGCGGACAACTGGAGTTGATAGCGTTCCCTGTTCTTGAGGGCGATATTTTTAAGAATTTATCCATTGCACAGATCATATGCAAGCTCCGAACGCAAATCGTGTTTGCCTTGGTTGAACGTGAGTCCGAAGCGATTATTCCACATGGTAATTTTGTTTTACAAGTGGGCGATGTTGTTCGTATTTTGGGCAGACCATCACAAGTGACCGATTTCTTTAAGAGTGCAAAAAAACTGACCGGCAAAGTGAAAAATGCAATGATTATCGGCGGCGGAAAAGTTACTTTTTATTTGGCACAGTTCCTTGAGCGTCACCAAATTGAATGTAAAATCATTGAGAAAGACTTGGATAAATGTAATGAGCTTACAAAAAAATTGCCGCACACCTTGGTCATTCATGGCGACGGCACCGACCAAGAACTTCTGTATGAAGAAAATGTCAAGAAAATGGATTCTGTCATTTGCTTGACAAACCGTGACGAGGAAAATATTGTTCTTGGACTGCATTGCATAAGGCTTCATATCCCCAAAACAATTGTAAAAGTGAATCATATCAGCCTTGGGCTTACCAAAAATTTGGGGCTTGGCAGTATTATTTGCCCAAAAAATATTACGGCATTACAGATCATTAATTATGTTCGTGGTTTAACCAATGCGTTTCACTCCAACACAATTATTTCGGCGTTTACAATCTTTGAGCAAGATGAATCAAGGGTTGACGCACTTGAGTTTAATATTTTAAAACCGTCTCAAGTGACAGGCATACCGATCCGTGATTTAAGAATTCGGGAAGATATTCTGATTGGTTCGATCATCAGAAAAGGCAAACCAATTCCGATGAACGGCAGCTGCGAAATTCATGTGAACGATGTCATCATCATTATTGCAAAAGACTCAAACATTGTGGACCTTGACGAAATTCTTGAAACCGATGACTTTTTAATGGAGGTCACTGATTAATGAATTATCCAGTGGTTTTAAAGTTTGTGGGAATCGCACTTAGAGTCGAACTTGCCGCTTTGGTTGTACCGCTATTTATATCGCTGCTATATGGCGGAGTGGACGCTTTGCCGTTTATTTATACCATCATCATTTTGGTTTTTGTGAGCTTTTTATTAACCGCAATCAAGCCATCGGTAACGAAATTACGAAACCTAGAGGGTTTTATTACTGTGACGCTTGTTTATATCAGTTTATGTTTTTTTGGTGCGTTGCCGTTTTATTTTTCGGGGGCTTTTCCAAGTTTTGTCGACTGCTTGTTTGAGGCAATCTCGGGATTGGCAACAACTGGTGCCACCACTTTGACAAACATTGAAATTTTGCCAAAAGGCATTTTGTTTTGGCGAAGCTTCATGCACTGGATTGGCGGCATGGGCGTTCTGCTTTTTATGATTGCCCTTGCACCTGCTCTTGGTGCGTCCACTGTCAATTTGTTTCGCGTGGAGTTTACTGGCCCCTCACCCACAAAAGTGCTGCCTCGTATCCGTGAAACTGCAAAAATACTGTATGTGATTTATTTTTCGCTTACGGTGATTCAAATTGTGTGCCTTGTGCTTGCTGGTTTGCCTGTTTACGATTCACTGATTCACGCCTTTAGTACGGCTGGAACTGGCGGATTTTCCAACATGAATGCAAGCGTCGGCGGCTATGGAAACATTTGGGTTGAGTACATCATTACTATTTTTATGTGGTTGTTTGGCGTAAACTTTACGCTGTACTTTTTTCTATTAAGAAAAGAGTTCAAGCTCACGTTTCTCGACCAAGAACTCATTTTTTATTTTGGGCTTACAGTATTTGCCATTGTTTGTATCACGATTAATATTTTTCCGATGTACGGCTTGGCGGATGCTTTTAGGTATTCCTCTTTCCAAGTGTCTTCACTGATTACTTCCACCGGATTTTGTACCGTTGACTACAATACTTGGCCAACCTTTAGCAAACTCGTTCTCATTTTGGTTATGCTCACCGGTTGTTGTGCCGGATCTACAGGCGGCGGCATCAAGCTGATTCGTGTGCTACTTTTATTAAAAGCCGCAAAAGTTGAGCTGTATAAAATTGTACATCCCAAAGTTGTAAAAACAGTTCGGTTTAATGATAACCCAATTGATGAGAAGGTTCTGTCGAAACT
>JAVBKL010000120.1:0-27857 GCA_031554055.1 Eubacteriales bacterium
TTCGGGTTTTGGAATGGTGTACAATCCTCCTGTCATGGCAATCGCTACATCAAGTCCGCCGGCTCCAATGGCAAGCATTCCGATTCCACCGGCAGTAGGCGTATGGCTATCAGAGCCGATTAGCGTCTGTGTGGGAACGCCGAAACGTTCGAGATGCACTTGGTGGCAAATTCCGTTTCCCGCTTTCGAAAAAACAATTCCATATCGGTTTGCGACTGTCTGTATGTATAAATGGTCGTCTGCGTTTTCAAAACCCTCTTGCAACATATTGTGGTCGATGTATGCGACAGATAATTTTGTTTTGACTTTATCAATTTTCATGGCTTCAAGCTGTAAGTAAACCATTGTTCCAGTGGAATCTTGTGTAAGGGTCTGGTCGATTCGTATATCAATTTCTGTACCGCTTGCGTTTTCTAAAGCCCCATGTGCAAAAAGAATTTTTTCGGTTAATGTCAATCCCATCTATATCCTTCTTCCTTTATAATGTATGTGTTTCTACTATATTTTTTAGCTCCAAATCAGAAAAAGAAGTGGTTCGTCCAGAGGTATACTCTAAATCAATTACTTTTTTTACATAACCGACAAGCTCGGAATTTTTATCTACAGTCATGCCGGTATTGTTATTGATCCAATGGGCAATTCCGGCAAGCCCCGAATATTCTGTGATGGCAACGGACGCTGGTCTGTTTAAAAGTTTTGCCGTGTCAAAAATATTGTAGATTTCCTCGTCTTTAAGCAAGCCGTCAGCGTGGATTCCCGCTCGGGTAATGTTGAAATTTTTACCGACAAACGGCGTTTGCGGTGGAATGACTTCGCCCATTTCTTTTTCATAATACTCGGCGATTTCGGTAATCACAGTTGGATCCATGCCGTCTAGTGTACCTCGGAGAGATGCATATTCAAAAACCATTGCCTCAAGCGGGCAATTGCCTGTTCGCTCACCGATTCCAAGCAAGGAGCAGTTGACAGTCGCGGCACCATAAAGCCAAGCGGTTGAAGCATTGGTTACCACTTTATAAAAATCATTATGACCATGCCATTCGAGCATATCGCTCGTCACGCCAGCATGATGCGTTAGTCCATAAATGATTCCCTGTACGCTTCGGGGCATCGCCGATCCTGGGAAACTGACGCCATAACCCATCGTATCGCAAGCCCGAATTTTCACAGGGATTCCGGCTTTTTTTGAAAGCTTTACAAGTTCCATCACAAAAGGAACCACAAAACCGTAAAAGTCTGAACGGGTAATGTCTTCAAGGTGGCAACGTGGCGTGATTCCCACATCAAACGCATCATGCAGAATACTCAAGTACGAGTCCATTGCTTGTTTGCGAGTCATGCCCATCTTATTAAAAATGTGATAGTCAGAGCAGCTCATTAGGATTCCTGTTTCCTTCAGCCCCATTTGTTTTACAAGTTCAAAGTCTTTTTTGTTTGCTCTTATCCAACTTGTCACTTCTGGAAACGTAAGACCCAAGTCCAAACATTCCATGACGGCTCTGCGATCTTTCTCTGTGTATAAAAAAAATTCGCTTTGACGGATAAGCCCTTTTGCCCCCCCGAGTTTGCCAAGAAGTTTATACAAATCCACCATTTGTTTGACGGTGTAGGGAGCTCTTGATTGTTGTCCGTCCCTAAATGTCGTGTCGGTAATCCAAATTTCCTCGGGCATGTTCATTGGCACATGCCTATGGTTAAACAAAACTTTCGGAACTTCGCCATAAGAAAACCAATCTCTGTATAATTCGGGTTCAGGAACATCGTTTAAAATATATATGGGCTCAATTGGTTCGAGAAGATTGCTTCGTTTGCTGTGTTCAATCATTATGCTCCCCCTTGGTTACTATTTTAGGAAAGGATAACATAAATTTGAAATTTTTGCAATGCGGATATTCAATTGTCTGTGAATTAAAAACGGATATCAAAAAAGGCAATACCAAATATAAAATCACTTGGCATTGCCTTTATTAAAATAAATTTTAATGTTCAGAAAGTTTCTTAGCCAAAGTGTCAACGTTTGTCGGCTGAACTACTTTATCCGTTACGACTGTGTTCTTGATAAAGAATACGGAAGGATAATAGATAAAACCACCGCCAGGGTTTCCCCACCATTTTTCAGACTCGCTATAATTGTACTTTGAAACATCGGTTGCATAGATGCGAATGCGTGTGTTGTCGCAAGCTTTTCTCACGGTCTCAAAATATTTATCAGAATCAGAATCACCTTTATAATAATATAAATAGACGAAACTCAAACCTTCGTTTAACATTCTCTCGGCAGTTGGCCTGTCAATGTCAATCAAAAACTCGTTTGAAGGTGTTGGCACCGCCGTAGGTCTTGGAGTAGGCGTCGCTGACGGAACAGGCGTTGTACCAACCAAAGCACCATTGTTCAACATTTTAGCAAACGATGTAAATAAATTTCGTAAGGTGTATAAATTGCTAGGCTTTGCAACAACTCTCACATCTCTTTGGCCATTTACTGTAAACACTACAGGATATTCGAAACTATCTTTTTTTATGTGCTTCCAAATAAATGTGAGCCTGTCAGTGGTATAACCATCCGCAGTTGCGTCTACGCCGTAAACGAGCATGCCAGATTCTTTTGCAGCATCTTGAATGAGCGGCATATAAAGCTTTGAATTTTTATCCTCGGTTGTGTAATAAGCAAATATAAATTGCTCGCCTTTATCATACATGGCTTGGGCTTCATAGGTACTAATTTTTTTAAACCAATGCGATTCTTGAAAAACATCTGGAGTAGGGGATGGCGTTGGTCTTGCGGCAGTTAAACTCGAATTGATGATGACCGTATTGTCAAACCATCCGACCTCGGCACCCAACCCCTCGGCAATCGCTCGGGTTGGTACAAGAGTTCTACTATCCACAATTACTGCAGGTGCTTCAAGCGTATAGGTGAAATTTGTTTTCTGTTGGAAAGCGCCTTTGCTATCGGTTGTATACTCGCCAAAATACATTATATTGTTGCCAATGTTAAGACGAACATAATTATCGGCAAGCGTCATGGTGACTTCCTTTTTAGAATCGTCCCACAAAACTACCGCACCCATAGCCTCACCTATAACTCGAAAAGGCACGAGCGTTCTGTCGTTTATAATCTGCGGCTGAACATCTTTAAAATCAACAAAAGTATTATTCAATAGTACGCGTATATTAGATGCGGCTTTTGCGTCGTACAAAAATAGGCTGCTTGCAAAAACGGATACAATCAGCACTAAAGTTAAAATTCGCTTCAAAAAAATACCCCCTTATAATAATTTAACTATTTTATTATACAATAGCTTAATTCTAAAAACAACCATTATAGCAATATTATAATGCAAGCCACAAAAATTATTAAGGAATATGAAACAAATCTCTTGACAGCCAAAAGGTTTTCTAGTAGAATAAGCAAGTGTTTAAGACGACTTTGTTTTAAATATATTTGTAAGGCACATGGAGAAGTACTCAAGTGGCTGAAGAGGCGCCCCTGCTAAGGGTGTAGGTCGTGAAAGCGGCGCGAGGGTTCAAATCCCTCTTTCTCCGTATTTACGTTATAAACAAAATTGAGCTTGAAAGACAGCACTGTTTTGTTTGACGAAAAAACTTCCGTTTTACCGACAAATTTGTTAATTCAGATTTGGGGTGAAACGGTTTTTTTTGTTACCTATAAATACATCAGGAGGTGTAGAGGTTAGTGAGAGACTTTATAAAATTATTTTTAAACCCACGCTTTAGAAGAACGATTGGGATGATAGTCCGTTTTTCGATACAAAGTTTGTGGCTTAGCACATTCAGGCGATTTAGAACACAAGAAAATCATGATTTGAAAACAAAGCAAATTTTTTCTTCACAAGCAAGTTTTTTTGTAAAAACAGCTGTAGATATGGGAGGGTTGCTCATTAAGTTAGGGCAACATATTAGTGCTAGAGTGGATATCTTGCCAGCAGAATTTACAAATGAGCTATCCAAACTACAAGACAATGTTGCACCCGCACAGTTTGAAGCAATCAAAAGTGTAATAGAGCGAGAATTAGGAAAACCGATTGACGTGATTTTTAACGAATTTGAGACAACGCCAATTGCAGCGGCATCTTTGGGTCAAGTTTATTTGGCAAAACTGCCAAGCGGAGATAAAGCAGCAGTAAAAGTTTTAAGACCCGGAATTGAAGAGATTGTTCACATTGATTTAAAATCTTTGCAAGTTGCCGTTTATATTTTAAAACGCTGGACAAAAGCTGGCAATTTTATTGATTTGGACATGGCATATAGCGAATTTAAAGATACGATTCTTGATGAATTGGATTTGAAAAAAGAGGGAGGAAACGCAGAGGAGTTTTCTCGATTGTTTGCGGCAAGAAAGGATGTGGTTATTCCTAAAATATATTGGGGTTTCTCAACAAAAAGAATACTCTCGATGGATTTTGTAGAAGGCGTAAAAATAAACAACATAGCACAACTTCAAAAATGGGGCGTTGATTTACATAAATTAGCTGTCGTTTTTTTTTAGATATATATTAAAAAAGTTTTAGAAAACGGATTTTTTCATGCAGATCCACATCCCGGTAATGTGTTGGTTCAATCAGACGGCAAGGTTGTGTTATTAGATTTTGGGATGGTTGGAAGAATACCCCCTGACATGAAAAAGAATTTACTTGCCATGCTTATGGCTGTATATTTAAAAGACACCGAAGGGGCAGTTGAAGTTCTTGTCAAACTTAAATTTTTAAGACGCAATACAAATTTGGAAGTGCTTAAACAATCTCTTGAACAAATCTTTGAGGTTATCCTTGGCGAAACTGATGACATGGATTTTTTTGAGTCGCAAAATAATTTAGATGAGTTTAGAGATTTTATCTATACACAGCCGTTTCAGATACCAGCCAACACAATGTTTTTAGGAAAAGCCGTCGGCACTGTTTATGGAATATGCAGAGGACTTGATGAGAATTTTGATTTTTACAGAAGTGCAAAACCATATATTCAGAAATTTGTATTAAAAGACTTGGGCAGTTATACGAATGTGGTCGTTGATCACGGTAAAAAAGTTATAAAGGGAATCATTCCCACTACTAAAAAAATTGTCTCTGTTGTTGATAAACTTGATAATGGCAACCTTAGGTTAAACCTTTCAATGACCTTTGAAAAAAAATTAATAGAAACCCAAAACAGAAACACAAACCGAATCATCTATATGATGTTTGGTGGCATAATATTTATTGCTGGATTAATGTTGTACCAAGGCGGAGATATAAAAGCTGCATATATGCTTGGAGGTCTTGGGTTGTTGACGATGCTTGTTCAGCTAATACGCAGCCGTAGCTAAGCATAAACGAGTTAGCGTGATACAAGGTGCTTGGTGTATGGTTCTAGCAAAAGTAAAAATTGTTCAGTGATTTCCTGTGCACTGCAAGGGGTAGAATTATTGATCCACCATTCCAATACACCAATAAACCCAGAAGTCAAAAAATGAATGGTCACACCATTTGAAAATGCGTTGCTTTCTGGCTTTGCACAAATAACCTCGGTTACGGATTGTGCAACGATGGCATATAAACGGTTGCGAAAAAACCCAGATCCCTCATTGCAAAGAAGCAACTTGTATATGGCAAAATTTTTCTCCAAATATTCAAATATGCTTTGAAATGCTCTTGCGTTTAGCGTGTTATCTGCATTATTGGCACAATGTTGCAGAAGCAGCTCAATATGTGTTTCGATGCACTTGTCAAGCAAGTCAAATTTATCCACATAATGAAGATAAACAGTCCCTCGGTTTATGTTTGCTCGTTCAGCAATATCATTGATGGTTATTTTCTCAAAACCTTTTTCAGCCAACAGATCAACGAACATATTCATAATCGACTGCCTTGTTTTTAGTATTCTTCTATCCATAAAATTTCCCTCCAGATATTCAACAAATTAGCGTAATGTGTTCAGTTCTCAACAGTTGGAACAAATGTAACGATTGAAATTCTATCTGCAAATCAGTATGCTAAGAATATCAAACACTTGTTGAAAAGTCAACGCGTGATGACTTGGGAGGATACTTTATGAAAATATTATTTTTTGGTCGCGGTGCTATCGGTACACAATATGCTTGGGCGTTTGAAAAAGCAGGCCATATCGTTGAGTTTTATGTTCGTGAAGGTAGGAAAATACAATATGGCTCACATGTAGACTTAGAAATGTGGGATGCGAGGCGAAGCAAAAAAGACAGGCAAGTCAGAGAAAAATGGCCTATTGTTATTCACGAAGAAATTAAGGAGAACCATGACTATGACCTGATTTTCTTGAGCGTGAACCCCGAGCAAGTATCAAGTGCAGTAAAGTATATTGCACCACGAGTTGGAAACGCAACAGTTCTTTTTTTCTGTCACTTTTGGCAAGACCCTGTATCAGCCGTTAAGCCGATTCCACTTGATCAAATTGTTTTGGGCTTCCCCGGTGCTGGTGGTGGATTCGAAGGTAACACTCTTTATGGCGGGCTTTACAAGACGGTTCATTTTGGAGCGTTGGAACCTGTGCCTACCAAAAGAGATTTAGAGGTTCGCAAGCTTTTTGCCGAGTCAGGCTTTAAGATAATGGAACTAAAAGATCCTAAAAGTTGGCGATGGAATCGTTTCGCATTTAACGTTGCTATGGAAGTAGAAGTATTAAAAAGTGGTAGTTTTGAAAAGGTAATCTCTTCTCCCGAAGCACTCACTGGAATTGGCCTTAATATGAAAGAAATTGTCCTTGTTTTGAAAGCAAAAGGCTCAAAGCTTGATGCTATGACAAAAGTGGCAAGTGCCCTACCACCAAGTGTAGTTCGATTTCTTATGAGTAATATTGTTTTTTCCCCAAAAAGTATGAGCTACGCACTTGTGGAGCATAATCACTATAAAGTTGGCCCTGCAGTAAAAGAAGTGATAGCCGATGCCAGAAAATTCGGCATAAAAGCACCACGACTTTACGAGGTAGAAAGTCTAATTACGGAATAGGAAGAGGAGTTAGAAACGCCTACGCTGTGGCAAAGCAAATTGCAAGCGAAATTGATATCGTGTCTGATAAATTGAAGATTAAATGAGGCAAATAAAAACTGATTATTCCGCATCAGTTTTTATTTGCCTTTTTAACAAGCTTCTTCGTAATCTGGTATTGCCAAATTATGAGGGCAAGGATACTTTGTGTTTAATAATTTAACTTTTAATCCATTTATAAATTGCTTTATGCAGAAAAATGTGCTAGTATGTCGAACGGTAATATAAGAGAGTGCAAAAATGTGTAAGACTATTGGTGCGGTTTTTTGTAAGTAAGATAAAGGAGGTTTTTTATGAAAACAAGAAAAGTGCTAGCAATGTTGCTTGTTTTTTCTTTGTTTTGTCAATTGATTACATCGACGGATTGTTTTCTAGGACAAAAAGAAGTGTTGGCGGATACTACCACAAATGAATTTGTATATCACTCGAGTACAGAGCCAAATGGCCATGTGTCACCCGCGGCTGCGTTTACAAGCATAACGATCAAGCCGACTATCTCTGAAAGTGGAGACACGATTGATTTGGGCATAACGGCTACGCTAAATAAAGATGAATTGGAAGATATTAGTGGTGAATTTGAGGACTATGCAGCCATGCAAACACCACCAATATTAAATCCGATAGAACTTTTGCAGACTTGCACCGATACGGATTACACAAATTTTGTTGGAAGTCCTATTGTGCCCATTGAGTTTTCTATACCACTTGACGAAACTGTTTTTCGGTTGGAAAACATCATAACAAGTCCGATTGCCATAGAAGGTGTCGAGGTAGGCAAGTATGAAGTCGTAGCCGACGTAAATGCTGCTGATGAGTTACGCTTGAATGTGCTCCTTTACCCGAGGATTTACACATATGGCAATGCAGGGATTCGATTTAACTTTGGTGTTTCTGTGAACGCAGAAGGAAACAACAAAGCCACCATGACACTGAATGAGCTTGGCAGACTTACAGCGACCTTTTCGGTTGACTACGGATCTGCTTCTGTTGAGCAACAGCTCGAGGACAAGGCACCCAATACGAGCAACGAATTAGGGGATAGACAGGTAAAACTACAATACAAAGCGACAGCACTTGCCCCAACAGGAAACTCATTAGCGAATTGGAAGTTGCAATATACAAACAACGCAATGGAAGTGCGAAACGGTACGGCTGTTTTCACTTTTGAAAATACATCGACAGAAATCGTACGACTAGCCACCGATTATGCGTTTGATGTGAGTCTTGTGAAAAACGGTAGCGTGTTTACCTACACTGTTCCAAATGACAGGGGACAAAAAATTAAAAAGGTTGAGCTGACTTATGATGTCTGGCTAAACCAAGCAGAATATGAAAAATATATGCTGAGGCAAGCAAACAACGTCGCCCAACATAAGATGGAAATGATTTATGATGGACAAACAAGAGCCTCAAGTAGCACTATCACCACGAGCTATAGGCTAGATAGGCAAGAGTACATGAGGTTTATTGATAAACAACAGTTTGCCCGAGTCGGCTCAAACTTTACATGGAAAACTTTTTTGCAGACACATTTTCTTTCAGAAGAAATGGCAACAGCACTTGCGACAACGCAGACCAAAACGGTTTATCTCTTGAACATCATTGAAGATAATACAAAGGAAGCCTATACGTCAAACAGTGCAGTTACGGTTCAGTACAGCACAGACACAACAAATGCAAAGACTTACACAGCTCAAGAAGCAATCATGACACCCAGTGCAATAACAGCGAATGAATTAAAAGCCGTAACCGCAAACGGAACACAGAGTGTTTACTTTACCATTGGAACAAAATCATATCTGGTGGTTCCATTGCCGCTTGATAAATTGGTTGATGCTATTGGCAAAAGCTCAAGAGTGACTGTCACTCATAAGTCTGACGCCTTGTTAAGTGGAGCAGTAGACGACAAAATTGCCTTATCGAATGTTTCTTGTTTGGTTTGGGAGGGTGATTTGAAATATGGCAGTGATGGCTCATACCAAACTGATTGGACACCGAGCACAACAAACGGACAGGGTTTTCGTAAAGTGTTTGACGATTTTAAACTGGATTTTGACGTGTCAATCGTTGCACTTGGTAAATCGGAGTATAAACAGCAAAATCAGTTGTTAAAGTGGATTTTCAACGTAAACAACCGTCAAGATAATCTAACAGAACTTATATTTGAGCAAAAATTTGATAAGAAAGAAGTTAAACTTTGGGATGCGTTTTACAGTACGCCTTCGCCTACGATTCAATTGGTACCTGCCGATGGGGAGGGTGCAACGCTCACGCTGATAAGTGACAGTGCTTTGGCGAATGCAAACACATATAGGATAAGCCAAGATGAAACGCACAACTTCATCACGCTAAGAATCGAAGCAATTGCCAAACAATACAATGTCACCATAGAAACAAGACTGACCAATCCTGTGAACTTGGCAGAGCAAAACATCTATACTGTGTCCAAACAGTCAAGCATCATTTCGGCTTCAGCAATTGATGTTGTTCCCGAAAACAGCAGAAACCAAACAGGTACAGCAATAGCAGATGTGAGTAGCTCGCACATTGGAGCAAGCAGTTTGGGTTATGATTTTGAGTCAAAAGCGACAAACTGGCGAGTGGAACTGAACTTTAACAAATACAAAATTGACGCACCGTATGTTTTGATTGAGTTGCCTACGGGTGCAGATTTTGGAAAAATTGTTTCAGTTAAGAAAAATCAGACTGCAGTCGGTTCGGCAGCGTCAGACACCGAATGGAACTTGGGCGATGACACCACAATAAAAGCCGAGAACAAAGTTATTGGCACAACAGGTGTTGCCCCGAATGTATACGCTAAAAATACCATACGGCTTAATTTTAGTGAAGCGAGTATAACCGACCACTATGAAATTGTTTTTTCTACACCTTACGAAGATGAGTATAAAATTAGAGAATTTCCAAATGATTCATTTACCAATCTTACGAACAACACATTTTGCACGGCAACGATGAATGGTATAGTAGCAACGTCAGATGACCCAACATACACAAGACCCATTATTACAGATTTGAACAGTAATCGAAAAGCAATCGTGGGGTCACAATATAAAATCACAGATGTATTTACAAAACCTGCCACCAAAACTGGAGCTTTTTCACAAGGCGTTTATAACCAAAATGGTTTGAATCTTCCAAAGGCCGCATGGGTTTCGTGGACGCTCATTGTCAACACAGCTGGCTATAATGCGGAAAATCTCGTGATACAGGATAACTTATTGCCCGCTTTTGAATTAGTAGAAAACTCATTAAAGATGTATACAGTCGATGCCATGAGTACCACGGGCGTCCCCACACTAAGTAGTGAGTTAAGCACCATTGCACTTGAAAAAAGTTACAACGGATTTAGCTATACGGTTCCGGCGGAGTTTTCAAGAAAAGCATTGTGTTTTAAATTTGACACATTGGTGACAGACGAACCAGAGGCCGAAACGGGGTTGACCAATGAGGTCGTCTTTGGAACATACAGCAAAAAATCTGCGAACCCTACTGGAAGTGAAAATTTTAGCTTTAGTGCATTTGCATCGGGACAGCAGTCTCCTTACGTACAGGTTTATACCACAAGCACCAATACGACCTACTCGCCAACGGGCATTCCACAGTTTCGGTTGGGTGGCGTTAAAGTGGAACTGCAAAAAATGGTGTGGCAAGACCCGAAATGGGTTCCGACCACCACAAAATCAAAGACTACAGGTAATAAACCCAACTCGAATTCAAAGGGAAAGACCAGCTACCTGTTTTTAGAAAAAGGTGTTCTGTATTGTATCAAAGCAGCTGACACAGAGAACGGAATCCCAAGTGAGTATGAAACACCAGAGCCTAGATATATCTTTTTTGACAATGGCTCAACCCCCAATAATTTGCCCACAGGCACAAATATTGTCACATCTGGGTTTTATGGATTGGTCGTACTGACGGCAAAGCCTGACAAAGGAGGCGATGCGTTTACATTCACGGTGACATCCGAAAACGACGTGCCAATTGGTGGAATACCGTTTACTATTTCAGCGAGCAACCTCGCAAACATCACCAGAGTGTCTGATTTAACAGGGATTGTAGACTTTGGAAAACTGGATCCAGGCAACTATACTTTAAAAGAGGAAAGCGGTGCACCAAATATTTTTAAAAAGGCTGGTACTTTTGCTGCGACAATAGGGGCAAACACGACCTTAGCACCTCTGACGCAGAGCACAAGCTATACGGTTGTCACGACCCAGCAGAACACCATCATAAAAAAAATGTTTGATGCTGGCACGGTTGAGTTGTCCATTAAAGATAACCAGACCATACCGGCAGATGTATCTGCGTTGATACAGGGGAATGCAGATTTTGCAGTGTTCCCGATTGGTGCAACGAGTGCAGAAAAATTAACGACATCTCCTGTTGCTTTCATGGTGTATAACAGCGGCAAGTATGTTTTGAGTAAAACCTCTGGTGCATTGACAGCGGAGGAAGCGACTGCGACAAACGAATTTGGTGCCGGTATTGGGGCATTTGCACCACCATACTTGACAGCGGGCAATGGGCTCTTGTCGGGCAAGTATCAAATTGAAAACGTGAATTTTCAAGCGGCAACGCTCATAGCGAACCAACTGCACAACGAAATTGGTACAAAATTAAAGGTTACAGTGAATAACGATGCAGTTACCTCCACGGTGTACCCTGTTGTAAAAATAAATTGCACCATAACGGGAACGGTTAAAAACACGAATGGTGATGGACTGCAAGGTGCAGTTTTGGGGATTTATCCAAACGCCGCCACTACGATAACCAATGACCAATATGATGGCACGAACAATGGCACACCGATTGCAACACGAGCGGTGGCTACTACAATCAGTGATGGAAATGGCGACTTCAAGTTTATGCGGTTGCCACCAGGCAGTTATAAGGTAGGGCAAATCACACAGCCGACAGGATTTTTGTCAAACACCACGCTAGTTACTGCCGCACCAAGTTACACAAACCCAACGGAAAGCGTTGCGATTATCGATTTATATACAGGCGGTATCACAGGAAATATTTTGGAAGAGACCACCCATCAGCCGTTTGTCGGACTTACTGTTGCACTGTATGACGTAACAGGGCAGATAAGCCTAAACAAAACAGCGACAACGGATGCTACTGGCGTGTACACAATTTCAGATTTAGCACCGGGCGTTTATACGGTCAAACAAGAGACTGCGGCACCGAAGTATGTCACAGCCATTCCACAACAGGCAACTGTCACAAGTGATTTCGCTACTGTGGACTTTAGAAACTCACTGATTCCCGGTAAAATATCTGGTTACGTCTTAGACAGATACAACCATGGTGTGGGCGGTGCAGTGGTAGAACTTAAGAAAAACGGCAATGTTATTGATACAGAAACGACAAGTGCGAATGGTGCATACAGTTTTATACAACTTAGTGCTGGTGAGTACATGGTGTCACAAAGTACCACAGTTGCACCTTTTGCCATTGACACAAAGATTTATACCCTCACGGTTGTAAAAACAGAGATACCGAACAATAACTTTTTAAATGTTTCAACAGTGAATATTAATGGCACAATCAAAGAAACAGGTACGGGCAAAACGCTTGATTTTGCAACAGTGGCACTGTACGCTCCAACAATCAGCACATCGGCACTAGAAACAAAAAGAATAACGAGTGCAACAGGAATTGGTTTTTCTTTTACAAATGTGCCCAAAGGAAACTATGTTGTCAAGCAAGTGCTGCCTGTGCTTAAGGGCTATATAGCAGATGAGCGAGAGCATGGAGTCACCGTAAATACGTCCGATGTATCCGTACAGCTTGAGTCCATGCGGTTGACTGTGCCCGAGTTATCTGCACCTACGAACATGACAACCACAAGTGCAATGTTTGTAGCTTCTGCTAAAAACGGTAGTTATCATTACAATGTAAAGGTGTCTTATCGTAAGTTTGGCAGTACGACGTGGGAGATTTTGGACGAAAAAACCAATCAGACCACGTATGTCTACAATGCTAGCCCAACGGGATTAACGCCGTCAACAATTTATGAGTATTGCATCGAAACGATTGACGTTACCGCACACAGCAAAGATACACAAAGCATTATAAAGCAGTTTATGACATCAGGTCTGACTGTACCTACGGGCAGCATCAAAGGCGAAGCGGAAATTGAAAATGCTGGTGTGGGAGAAAAAATTACCGTGTCGGTTGGGGTGGGCAACATCATAATCGACACAGTTGAAAAAACCACAAATGCGAGCGGGTCAATCGACTTTGAATTTAATGGGTTGGAAGATGGCATTTATAATGTGGTTGCGGATAATGGGACTGATGAAGGTGTGACCGAGAGTGTAACCGTAACAAACGGAAAAACGACAAGTATGTCACCTATACGCATCATGGGTTCAAAAGCGGCGAGGCTTGTTGTAAAAGGCAATGACACACCTGCGATTTCAGTAGCTCGTCTTGGTGAGTATATTAACAAACATGACAACAACAATAACATTCTCAATGCGTCTGCGGAAGACACCGTTAGTGCAGGCGGATTCTTATTACTTGAATTAATTGCAGAAAAAAAGGAAGAAACCGAGATAACTACCCAAGCGGCATTAATAGATGGACTGAAGGGCAACCAAACCATTGGGCTCTACATTGACTTTACAGTTGAAAAAACGCTTGCGTCTCTCGGGGAAAACGGCAAAGAAGAACCTGTTTTTGAATTGCCGTGGCTTGCGAGCATTTCCATGAAGATACCGCAAGATTTGTTGTCAAAGACGGATTTTCGAGTGTACCGTGTTCATGACGGCGTTGCACAAAAAATTGACAATATAGCGAATACGGACGGTGAGTGTGTCAATGTGGTTCAAGGCGGAAAATGGCTGGAAATTAAAGTAAAGAAATTTTCCGTATACGCCATCGGCTACAGTGAGCCGAGTGTGCCGCCACCAAATACAGAAGATGCAAGCGATGATTCAGATAAAAACGACAGCAGAACTGTTAGCAAGACGCCAACTACAACCGTAGCGGCAACGACTTCACCCGCCGCCATGGAGGTCGGCAAGCATATCATGTACACACGTGGATATCCCGGAAATATTTATTTGCCGGAGCGGTTTATGACACGTGCGGAATGTGTGCTGATGTTGGCACAGCTTACGGCTGGATTTGACAAAACTGCTGTATACAAGAGCAATTATCAAGATGTACCACTTGACAAATGGTACACAGGTGCAATCGGCTTCATGCAAGCACGAAAGATGTTGATTGACTTTGATGCACCAAATTTTAAACCAAACGAGCCAATGACTCGTGGAGAGTTCGCTATGTTGGCAGCCCGCTTTGACTCACTAAAATTTGAGGATAGCGTGAGCTTTAAAGATGTGCCACTCACACACAAAGCGGCGGGTGCTATCAGTGCGGCAGTGAAAAAGGGTTGGATTACGGGATACCCCGATAAGACTTTTGCACCAGACTCACCGATTAAACGTTCAGAAGTAATACGTCTAACAAATAAAGTGTTGAACCGCTTCACGGATAAATCTTCCATAGAGGGCATGAACATTCATTATTTTGATGACGTCCATGAAAGTCACTGGGCATTTTACGAAATACTCGAATCCACCCAGACACATGACTTTATGCGACCAAGTGGTACGGCAAAAGAAAAGTGGCAGCAACTGCTCCCAGAAAATAAAATTGTCGAACCTTCTAGCAGATAAGAAATATACAAAAAGGGGATGTCTCGCATTTTTTTGGAGGCATCCCTTTTTGAATGCAATTTCTTCTCTTGCATTGATAAGCGTTTTTATTGATTTCATTTCGTTTTCAGTCATAAGAAAAACTCCTTCTTTAATATAAATTTATTACTCATCTTGAAGGAGAACAATGGGCATGATATAATAGATTTACACATTCTTCTCCTTCGGGGGACTGAAATGGTGTTGGAAGTGGCGAGGTTCTTAGCAGAGAGTTGCCGCTTCCTTTTTAGTCCAGTTCGTCATATACTTTGTCAATTCCTCTTCTTATCACGTCAGACTTCGTTAAGTTAAGCTTTTCGGTACACTTAATTAATTTAGTTTCCGTACTTTCATCTAACCTAATCTTAACTTGACCATTTTTGGGATTATCAGTAGGACGACCCATTTTTTTATTGTTCACTAAACCTCACCTCACTTGTGTGCGAACAATAATATTTAAACTGTGTTCACACACAAGTCAATATGTATTTTGAAATTAAATTACAAATTATAATAGGAGAGCACAGCATGATTAAATTTCAAAACATCAGCAAGACCTTTCGGGTTGCCAAGCGACGAGCTGGGTTTGGTCAAGCCGTGAAAGCAATTTTCTCAAGGGAATACGAACTGATCCACGCCTTAGACGATGTAAGTTTTGCTGTGCAAGACGGTGAAATGGTTGGCTATATTGGGCCAAACGGAGCGGGCAAAAGCACAAGCATAAAAATAATGTGCGGTGTTCTCACGCCGGACTCTGGCAGTTGCATCATAAACGGACGCACGCCGTGGAAGGAACGCAAAAACCATGTGCGTGAAATTGGCGTAGTCTTTGGGCAACGCAGCCAACTCTGGTGGGACGTGCCAGTCATCGACAGTTTTGAACTGATAAAAGATATTTACAAGATTGAGCCAAGTGAGTATCAAAGGAATCTGAATGAGCTTACAGAATTGCTTGATTTGGGCGAAGTCATTAAAACGCCCACACGAAATTTGAGTCTTGGACAGAGAATGCGTTGTGAGATTGCGGCATCACTTTTGCACAACCCAAAGGTTTTGTTTTTAGATGAACCAACCATCGGGCTGGATGCAGTTTCATAGATTGCATTCAGGCAGTTTATTAGAAAACTGAACAAAGAAAAAAAGACGACAGTCATCCTCACGACACATGATATGCAAGATATAGAAGCCTTAACCAACCGAATTATTCTGATTGGCAAAGGAAAAATATTACTTGATAGCAATTTGTTGGAGCTCAAAAATAAAATCTCAACACAAAAGACGCTAATCGTTGACTATACTGGAAGTTCGCCTGCAATCAATCAGAACTGGACAGTTCTTGATCATCGAGAGGGTCGCTTATCCATTCGCTTTGATGCACACAAATATTCTGTTTCAAATGTTATCGCAGAAATTTCAAAAAATACGAGCATACAGGACATTTCCGTTGGCGGAATCAGTGCCGAAGAGATGGTTGCAAGTCTTTATTCGGAGTATAAAATATGAGTACATATCTTTCGCTTATAAAAATGCGGTTTATTAACGGATTGCAATATCGGGCGGCGGCACTTGGAGGCATTGCAACACAATTCGGTTTTGGGTTCATGTTCATATCACAATACTTGGCGTTTTACCGTTCGAATCCATCTGCTTTTCCCATGGAAATATCTCAGGTTGTGGCGTACATTTGGATACAACAGGCGTTTATTATGTTGTTCATGTCGTGGTTTTTTGAAAGCGATATTTTCACAGCAATTACCAGCGGCGGTGTCGCCTATGACTTGTCACGTCCTGTTGATTTGTATGGGAAGTGGTACTGTCAATGCATTGCAAGTAGGTTATCGAAAGCAGTACTTAGATGCTTTCCAATTTTAATCATAGCATTGTTATTGCCAGAGCCGTATAAGCTAACTTTTCCGCCGAGTGCTGTGCAATTTCTTTTCTTTGTTTTATCAGCTTTTTTGGCACTTGGTGTTGTGGTGTGCTTTGGAATGCTCATTTATATTGCGACTTTCTATACGATGTCCCCCGTGGGGGTACGCATTATGGGTGCAGTCCTTGCTGACTTCATGGCGGGGTCAATTGTTCCGATTCCATTTTTTCCTGATGGGTTTAGACAAATAGCAGAACTTCTTCCTTTTGGGGCGATGCAGAATATGCCGCTTAGGATTTATAGCGGAAACATTGTGGGAGCTGATGTTCTTGTAGGGATATTGCTACAGGTTTTCTGGATTGTCGCTTTAACGCTCGTCGGAAAACTTTGGATGGACAGCACACTAAAAAAAGTTGTGATTCAGGGAGGTTGACATGAGACTGTACTTGAAATATGTAGCCATTCATTTAAAAAGCCAGATGCAGTATAAGACATCGTTTTATATGACCATTTTTGGTCAGTTTCTTGTTTCGTTTACGGTTCTCTTGGGGCTTTTCTTTATGATGAACAGATTTAACACCGTTGATGGATTTACGCTTCCACAAGTTTTATTGTGTTTTGCCACAGTTTTAATGGGGTTTTCGTTGGCAGAATGTTTTGCTAGAGGGTTTGACTTGTTCCCCAATATGTTGTCAAACGGAGAATTTGACAGGGTGCTCGTGAGACCCCGAGGAATCGTTTTTCAAGTTCTCGCACAAAAAGTGGAATTTGCCAGACTTGGCCGCGTGGCTCAAGCGATTTTGGTTTTTTGTTATGCAATTCCCACAAGTGGAGTTGTATGGTCACTTGATAAAATATTTACTTTGATGCTCATGGTTTTTTGTGGAACGTGTGTTTTTTTTGGACTTTTTCTCGTTTTCGCCGCCTTAACTTTTTTCACAACAGAGGGTCTTGAATTTATGAACATGTTAACAGATGGTGGGCGGGAGTTTGGTACATATCCCTTTTCGATTTATGGAAACGGGATACTGAAATTTTTAACATATATCGTTCCACTTGCATTAATACAGTATTATCCGCTCTTATATATTTTGGGCGAGACAAGAAGCGTTTGGTATATGCTTTCGCCGCTTGCAGGGCTTTTGTTTTTAATACCCGCCTTTGGACTTTGGCGTTTTGGACTCACTAGGTATAAATCAACCGGATCATAAGGATAATGCTTGCCTAAGAACATTAAGAATTGAGATGAATGCTATGGCATTATTTACAGAAATATGCTATTATTCAGTAATCGGATTTTATGAGAGTTGAATAAACTACGTTAACGATTGCTGATAAAAAATTTAAAGGGTGGTATAGATGTATAGAATTTTCAAGTGTCTCGTCGTGATTTTTTGTGTTTTTTTGGTTAGTGTGCAACCGCAAACGGCTCTTGCTACCGAAACGCAAGGCAAAGTAATCACATTTAGCGGTGGAGAAGGTTCCTCGATTTATGCAGACAGGGTAGGGTATTATGCATTTAAAGAACTAGGGTATGATTTTTCACTACTGATTCAAGACATTACCAGTGCATCAATCTCTGCAAACTCTGATTACACGGATGGGTTACTTAGCGTTTCTGGGGGAATCGAAAAGAACTATCCAAACTTAGTTAAGGTTGCAGAGCCGATTTCAAGTCTTGGGTATATTACTTTTTCGAGAGAGAATGATTCGGCAGAATATAAAAGTTGGGCAGATCTTAGTGGTAAAACTGTCGGGCTTATGACGATTGGACCTCACACAGAACTAAACTTGCCAAAGGATGCTATGAGGAAGCGTTATCAATCGACAGATGAAATCTACGACGCACTTTTAAACGGAGAAATTGAAGTGGCAGTTGCACTCAAGCCGGATGAGACGATGTTTTCACCACCGGATGGACTTAAACAGAATCCCATTTTTGATAGAATCCCAACGTACATCTATGTAAATAAAAAGAAGGAATATTTGGTACCAGAGCTTGAGAACATGCTTCGCAAAATGAAGAACGAAGGCATCACCCAAAAAATCCTTAACAATGAACTGAACCACAATGATTCAAAGAAAAAGATTGTTTTATCTATTTCATCTTATAGCAGTGACGTTTTATGGGAACGCCAATTGCAAGATGCTTTTCGTGCTAAATTTGATGAAGATATTCCAATGGAAGTACACAACTATAGCATTAACGCACTAAAGCTTAGAAATGATATATATTATAGAAAGAACTTATCGAGCATTATACGAAGGGACTTCATTAACAAAGTACCATCAGTTATCATCGTGACAGATGACGAGGCATTTGAGTTTGTAAAAGAAAACTACTATTCAACTTTTTCTGGGGCTCCTGTAATTTTTTGTGCAATCAATGATTTTACACCAGAACGCATAAAAGGGTTTGAACATATTTTTACGGGCGTTGTAGATAAAGCGGCGGCGACTGAAACAGTGGATCAAATGCTAAAGCTATACCCCGAAACAAAAAAGATTTATGTTGTAACCGATTATACCATATCTGGTAAGCAATGGAGAAAAGACCTTGAAAAGCAATTGGAGCCATACCGTAACAGGCTTGAAGTTGAGTTTAGCGAGAATTTATCGAATGATGAATTGGTAGCCAAGGTTGCAACATTTGAAGAAGGCACTCTGGTGCTGTTTGGTTTCTATTTAGTTGATGGTGCGGGTAAATATCAAAATCTAACCGAAAGCCAAAAGGCGTTTTTTGATAATTCTAAAGTCCCGTTGTTTGGACTTTATTATCCAACATATGGCCAAGGGCAACTAGGTGGAAAATACACAGTAGCTGATGTGCAAGCACGACACGTAAGAGAGATTTTAAAACAACTGCTGACTGGTACAAAAGTGACTGATATTCCAATTGTTACAGACACCAACAAGGAATACCCTTGGTTTTTTGAATACCAGACTATGAAAAAATTTGGCATCAAAAAAGAGCAACTGCCAGCAGGTGCAACCATTACAAATGTGCCGCCAAGTTTCTTTGAGACAAATAAAGCCGGATTGATATATGCTTCATTTGTTTTAGCCATTGTAATTATTTCACTACTAACCATTTTCACACGTGTTCAACGAAGAAAGAATAATGAGTTGATAAGAATTCAGAAAAATCTGCATTCAGCAGAAGAAATGCTACAAAAAGAGGCGGAGCTCTTGTCACTTAGGGAAGAGCAGCATTCGATACTTATGCGTATGCAAGCCGATTTACAGAGGGTACTAGACTCGGTTCCTGTTGGCATACTTGTACGAGAACAGAACTCGCTTTTGCCGATGTATGTAAACAGAGCCTATGTAAGTATGTTTATGTTTGATTCAGTAACAGAGGCAGAAAAATATCGACTGGTTGATTTATCACCTGAATATCAACCAAACGGACAGTTATCATCTGAATTATCTTTGGAGCACACACGCCAAATTATAGAAAGTGATGCAACTTGCACTTTAGATTGGCAGTTTAAGTTACCAAGAGGCGAGTCCGTTGATGCAAGGAAAATTAGCAGAACAATATTTTTTAACGGTGAGAGTGCAATTGTTACAATCATACAAGATATTACAGCTGATAATAAGCAACGTGCTTTACTACAATCCACAGCAGAAAGCGAAAGAGAAGCCAACCGAATTAAGAGTAGGTTTGTTGTCAACATTAGCCATGAAATTCGGACGCCAATGAATGCAATTATCGGATTTACTGAAATAGCTTTGCTCAAGGATTTTGGAAAAGAACCAAAAGAGATATTTAAAAAAGTTAATACGTCGGCGAGAAATTTATTGAACATAATAAATGACGTTCTTGATTTTTCCAAGATTGAGGCCGAAAAACTTGAGCTTTTCGAAGAAGAATTTAATCTTGAAGAGACGCTCGCAAATGCTGCGATGGTTGCATCAAAACGCATTGGCAGCAAGCAAATTGAAATGCTGCTAAAAATTGAGAACGATGTTCCTATACATATGATGGGGGATAAAACTAGATTATGGCAGATCTTTAAGAATTTGCTAGACAATTCAGCCAAGTTTACAACAGAAGGGCAGGTCTTGTTAAGGGTATCTGCAGACGCAGAAAGTTTGGATAACAAAGTAGTATTGACTTTTGTTGTAACAGATACTGGTCTTGGCATGACGCCAAAGCAACTGGAACGTTTATTTGATTCATTTGAACAATTCCATTCAAGTCAAATGAGCAATGGAACAGGCACAGGGCTTGGCATGACGATTACAAAACAGCTTGTGGAGCTAATGGGTGGAACCATACATGTTGCCAGTGAAGCTGGAATCGGCACCACCACCACAATTGTTATTCCATTTGCGAAATCTGGCAAAGATAGCTTGACAAACGTGAGTGCCATTAAAGATTGCTTAAAGGATATAAAAATTGTTGCGGCAGACGATTCAGAGTTATCACTTGAAGTGATGGACGGCATTCTTAAATTGGCAGGATGCATGCCAGTATGTGCATCAACTGGAGACGCCGTTGTTGACGTAATTAGGAAGGCCGCACAAAATAACGAAACCTATGACATTGTTTTGTTGGATTATAAAATGCAAGACCAGAATGGGTTTGAGATTGCAAAACGAATCAAAGCACTTGCACCAACGACAAAAATTGTAATGGTATCGGGTTATGCATCACATTTTACTGCAAGCGATATTGTCAATGCTGGATTTGCAGCTTATGTTGAAAAACCTTTTTCATCTTCTGAACTTGTTCAAAAGTTACAGGACGTACTAAACATTGAACAGACGCCAACACAGGAACATTACCAGCTCAACTTTAGTAGTTCATCGGTATTGGTCGTTGAGGACAATGAAATTAACCAAGCAGTGGCAGAGAATATGCTTGAAATTTTTGGCATTGTACCGCTTTTTGCAAACAACGGCAAAGAAGCATTGGAACTAATGGAGCAAATGGATTTTGATTTGATTTTAATGGATTTACTTATGCCGATTATGGATGGGCACGAAGCGACAAAGTTTATTCGTGCAAGTGACAAGCCATATAAAAACATACCACTTATTGCGATGACTGCGAATGTAGTGGTTGAGGAAATCAACGCTTGCATCGCAGAAGGTATGAACGGTCACATAAGCAAACCAATTGATCTGAATAATTTAAGCACACAGTTAAGCAAGTGGCTTAAGAGTAAGTAAAACAAAGACCCCTTTACAATGTTAGAACCAATTGTAAAGGGGTCTTGCTTTGCTATTCTATGAAGTTAGTACGTGCTTTTTTCTCAACATATGGCAAAGCAATGCTATCTTTGGTTGCATTAATCATCTTCAACTGCCAAGCCATAGCGTTTGCGTTGCGGCGTATGATTTGAATACCCTCGTGGTCTTCCAAAATTTCACCTTCGTCTGCACCATGTGCCAATACCCAATATTGTGAAGGGGGGATGACAGCTTCAACCAAATGAAAATAATTGCATAGTTGGTTATAAACTTCAACACCGCCAGATCGCCTTGCCACTGCTACAGCGGTACAGACTTTATTTCTAAAATCAACCTTTGCATAGCTTGAGTAAAACGCTCTGTCGAGGAAACATTTGAAAGCACCTGCGACTCCACCGAAGTATGTAGGCGAACCCAAAATTATTCCATCAGCTGTTCTCATTTTATCAGTCACTTCATTTGTTATATCATCTTTGAACACACAGTGATTATTTTCCGATTTATAGCAATACCCACAGCCGATACAACCATGCATCTGCTCTTTGCCGACATGGATAATTTCGGTATCAATGCCTTCTTTTTTTAATTCCTCTGCCATTATGTTTAATGCAGTAAAAGTGTTTCCTTCTTTTCTTGGGCTTCCGTTGATTGCGATTACTTTCATTTTAAAACCTCCATAGTATAAAATATCTTACAATAAAAAAAGAGCTAGAGTGTCGTGGTAACCATAGCTCATTATTCAGACAAAAACAGAGTGGAATTGCTCAAAAGATAGGCAAAAGGAACGCAAAAATAAAGAGGTGTATGGGATAAAACTTAATCTATAATTCCTAAGTTGGTTAATGTACGAACCAAAACAGTGGCACCTTGGGCACGAGTTGCAGCGTCACCTGATGAAAAAGTTGTATCAGAAGTACCAAGCATGATCTCCGCCGAAACAACATAACTCACCGCACCAGAATATTCGCTAGAAATACTGCTAGCATCTGTAAATTTCTGGTTAAGATCTGTTGCAAGTTCTGGTAATGAATTTGTTTGTTCTAATAAATTATAAATAATACAAGCCATTTGTTCACGGGTTAGAAAGTCTGCGTTGTAAATTTGGTCGGTGTTCATATTTGCAAGCAATTGGTATTCTTGTATTTCGGGTACTGCTGCTAAAATTGAATCAATAAATTCTCTCGCTGACATAAGGCTATTTGGGTTAAATTCATTTCCTGATAGCGGTGTAACTATTAAATTTTGAACGGATTTTTGGATATAAGGTGCTCCCCAGAAATTGTCTTTAACGTCAAGAAGTTCTGGTGTATAGTCAATGATTGAAAAATCTGCGTTAATATCTGAATCAACGGCAACATAAGATTGCCCATTTAAAGAAATTGCACGACTAGGAACATACTGAAATTTATTACTGCCTTGGTTATATGTTGCAACAGTCCAGTTTCCGTTTAATTCGCCGTTAATAGAAATTAGGTCTGTGACATATTGTTGAAAATTTGGAACGTCTGCAATCGTGCGTCCATCGGTGTTTTGAATGACTTCTGCTTTAAAATTTCTTTGCGGTGTAGCAAGTTTTGCTTCTGGTAACTGAATGGCTAGCAAGGAATACACTGAGTCTGATTCAGTAAGCTTTGTGCTTGTAAGTTTTAATGATGCATTATTTGGGTCTTGCGCTGAAATTTCTGGAACCAAATTTCTAAAGTCAGTGGATAAAATTCTTGTATCTGTGTCGCTAACAATTTCTACGGTGTAAGCATCTTCTTTTGCTGAAATTAAGTCAAGTGCCTTAATTGGAATAATTACGTAGGAAACGCCGTTTTCCGTTTTTGGATATAAAATAAATTCGGAGGAGCCTGAAACAAATTCAGTAGCGAGTATTTTTTCGCCACCGCTTAAATAAATATAATTTGGATCGATTTGGTCGGTGGATGTTTCTACTACAACAGCAGTAGGGGTTGTTGTAGTCACAGGAACTTGCGGAACTTCTGGAACATCACCTTTTGCGTTTAATACAATAGGAGATATAATTTTACCAAGGACTTCTGCGTTGCCTTTATAAACCGCTTCTGTAGCATTAATTGAGTAATTCTTAGCATTATCTATTTTCACTACATTTTGAGATACATTCTCGAAAGTTTTAACAGCTACGCCGCCATTTTTAGCTTTTACATTTAGTTTTCCGGAGATAACCAGATTATTTGTTTTAATACCTATATCTCTCGCAATCACAGAAACATCTGCATAAGATGCCATTACAATTTCGTTGCTACTGGAAATTGCTTCAGATACGTTTTCTACGGCTTCACAAGTGATTGCACCATAAATATCGATTGAACCATCCTTGGCGATCACAGCATTTTTTGAAGCATAGGCAGATATGTTTGCATTGGACTCGATAGTAAGTTTTTTCTCGCAATAAATTGCTTTGCCACCTGATGCCGAATGAGATTCAAATTTGCCGCTACCAGAAATTTTTAAGTTTGGGTAAGAGTGAATTGCAGCGTAATCTCCAAAAATTTGAGCTTCAGACACGTTTACAGCAAGCTCTCCGTTGCCCGAGTATTCAATCGCTATTGAATTGCTTGGGGATTCGAAAGTAATATTTTCAAGGGATAAAGAGGAAGAATCAACACTTCTGCCAACGATTCTAAGATTTGTATATTTAATGGCAGAGTTCTCGGCAACAATTTTGATGTTTGCATTTTCTTGAATAAAAATGGTGGTTCCATCGGCATCGGTTGATGCGTTTGCACGAATCGTAACGGTGTCATTTTCGACAAGGTTTAAATCAGCCCAAGGGTTTTCGGCATCTATGATATAATCATACGCAAATGTAGCAACCGGTGTACCAATAGCAAGAGCCGTAGCAACACAACTCCCCATAAAAAAACGCTTTAAATTCTTTTTAAATGTGGTCATAAACAAGCATTCCTTTCGAGTTTCTTAGTTTTCATTATTTTCATAATTAATAGTATAGGCATTATACTACATTATGGCACTACTGATATTTTATTACAATTCCCGAAAATTATCAATATAAAATGGAAATTTCTTTAAAAAGCGTCAGGTAATAATTGGTAAATTCAAAAATCTACATAAATCGCTCCCATTTGCGAAAAGAATCACGCATAAAAGCGACAATGTCCATGGAATAAACATCTCGGAGCTTTTCTACATTGAGATCATTAACGTCGCTTAAAGAAGATATTTTTCCATCTTTTAGCAAGAGAACTTTATCGGCAAAGCTTAACGCAAGGTTTATATCATGCAAAACGCCAACTACACTTTTATTATTTGTAGTCGACCAGTTTTTTAAATAATCAATTAATTCGATTTGATAGGTTAAATCTAGGTGGTTTGTTGGCTCATCGAGTAAAATAATATCGGGATTTTGTGCAAAGGTCTTTGCCAAAAAAACTCTTTGCAGTTGACCGCCAGATAAAGTGGTGATTGCTCGATCTCTAAGGTCTGTGATATGAACGGCTTCTAGTGCAGATTCGACGACCTCGGTATCTTTTTTTGACGTAGCCGAAAGTACCCCGTTTGAATACGCATATCTTCCCATCATCACCGTTTCAAAAACAGAGTAACTAAAATAAATTTGTGTTATTTGTGAGAGCATGGCTATTTTTCTCGCCATTTCTTTTCGCTTTATTTTTTTAACAGACACATCATCAATAAAAATTTCGCCGCCTAAGGGAATTAAGTTTGTCACACATTTTAAAAGCGTTGTTTTGCCGCAGCCATTTGGGCCTATGATTGCCAAATTTTCGCCAGTCCCAAGTGAAAAAGAAATGTCATGCAAAATTTTCACGTTGTCGTAATGGCAGCTCACGCCTCGAATCTCTAACATAAATTCACCTCGCTCTTTTTTTGCTAAAAAATATATAAATGAAAAACGGTGCTCCAATCAGAGATGTTACGGCACCAACAGGCAACTCCATAGGGGCTAGAATGGTTCGCGCAATCAAATCGCAGAGCATCATAAAGGAGCCGCCAAGGAAAGCAGAAGCAATGATTGTGTATTTGTGAACAGCACCGAAAATTCTTCTGGCAACATGGGGTGTAAACAAATCAAGAAACCCAATGATTCCCGCAAAAGCCACTGAAAACCCAGCGGCAATCGCACTTACACCAATCAAAATCCATTTTACTTTTTTAAGGTCTACGCCAGCAATTTTTGCTTGCTCTTCTCCGAACGTTAAAATATCCATATCTTTTGAGAAAAAAATCGAAATGCCAATGGCTAAAATAACAACAGGCAACATAATAGTCGGGTATGACCAATCTTTCAGTGCAAAACTGCCCAGTTGCCAAAAAATTAAGCTCTTGAGTTCTTCATCTTTGATAGACATAATCAGTGTTATAATGGCATTTGCAAAAAGAGAAAGGGCAAAGCCAGTTAGTATGATTGTGGAATTGTCAAAATTTTTATCTACTTTTGAAGCAAGTGTTATGGCTAAAAAAACGGTTAAAAGCCCAAATGTAAGACCAAACACAGGAAGTGTGGCTTGCCCCAAAAAATTCAGACCGAATAAAATAGCGACACCCGCACCGAGAGCCGCCCCCGATGAAACACCAAGTGTATAGGGAGAGGCTAGGGGGTTTCTCAACACGGATTGCATGATGACACCACCAATTGAAATCGCCGCCCCCACCAAAAAAGCAAGAAGAACACGAGGTAATCTTATTTTCCAGAGTATAGAAACGGCAACATCTGTGGGCATGACCCCAAACTGTGTTCCAAATACTTTGTAGCATATAATTTTAAATGTATCAATTGGGGAAATGGCAACACTGCCGATGCCAACAGAAATACATAGACAAAACACACTAAACAGAACAATAATCAAGAACTTCATTTGCTTATTCATTTTATTCTCCAAATTTATCAGGATATGCAAAATGTGCCATTTCTTTTAGAGCCAAGATAATGTTTTGGGTGGGTAGGGAACTTGGGTCGGTAGAAATTTTATACACTGCATTATTTTCAACAGCCTGAATTTTATCCCAACCGTTTCTTGCTTTAATTTCATCCACAGGTGCATCTATATAGGCTACATTGGTAAAAATTATTTCTGGGTTGGCGTTTACGATGGTTTCTTCCGAGATGGGTACCCAACTTTTTTGGTCAGCCAAAATATTTTCAAGCCCAATTATATCGAGCATCTCGTCTAAGAATACGCCTTTTCCAAAACTAACAATACTTGGTGCCGCACTGATTTCGAAGTAAACTCTTTTTTTATCGGTAATGGTTGAACCGATTGTCCGATATTTTTCTATTTCTTCATCCATTTTCTTTATAATACCAGTAGAAACTTCTGTTGTTCCTGTAATATCAGCGATAAACGAAATATCCTTTTTAATGCCGTCAATTGTGTCGGCGGTGGGGATAAATGCCACACAAATGCCAACGTCTTGCAATGGTTTAAAGTTATTAACTCCGTCGGATTTGCTCATGCTTGTTACGATAACCAAGTCGGGCTTTAGTGCAATTAAGCTTTCGGCATCAGGTTGCAAAATGTTATAAGCAGGTAGGTCTGGTTGCAAGCCAACTGTGTCAGACGAATATGTATCCACGGCTACTATTTTATCCGAAAGACCCAAGGAAATTAAAATTTCTGTGTTGGATGGGCCAATGGATACGATTTTTTCGATGGATTGCGGTAACACAATTGACTTTCCCTCTCGGTCTGTTGTTGATGTCGTTTCAGCTTCCACAGGTTTTTTTGCACAAGCGGTTGTGAAAGCAAGTGTAGCGATTAGAATTGCTGCAAGTAATTTTTTCATTTGTCATTCTCCTTTAGTTTTAGCTCTAAACCACAAAAAATTCTAACAACTTCTGACGAATTTCTTACAAGAAGTGTAAGTGCATAACCAGTTGATTCTCGCCACATTCTCGATACGGCATCAAGCGGAACGACACCTGAAGAAATATCATCACAGATAATAATTTTATCAGTAAGTTGTGGGAGAAGGTCGGTTAGTAGTTTCACTGGGTCGGAACCATTTTTTATATTTGCCAGTACAAAT
>JAVBKL010000034.1:0-8024 GCA_031554055.1 Eubacteriales bacterium
TGTATCCATAGATGAATTTGCTTTTGTCTGGTACAACCACCTGAGGCCTCATACATATAATGGTTTTCTTACGCCTTTCCAGAAACGTCAGTTGAAATCAAACTTTAGGCTCTAGTGTTACAATTTTGCTTGACCAATACACATGAAGCATAAAAATAGTGCTATTATTTTTGTTTGCATAAAACAACTCCTTTAACAATTTTTTGCTTCGTGGTCATTTGTAGATGAATTACACCCTTTATCCCTCTAGAGTGCCCTCGTGAATTGGCAGGTTTTTGGGTAGGCAAAATGCTGGTCTCACTCCGCTAACCCAATAAGAAGCTCCATCATATGCAGTCCCTTCATAGCCAATCCCACATACCGTATCCGTACGTGCTGTAACAGGTGTTCTGAGCATCCAGCTACCAGCTTCTTTGCTATTGTAAGCAATAAACCTTTGGTAATCATCCGCAAAATACTTTAGTGCTGTTCCTTCTACACACTCCGAATATGTCTTCTCTTCACCAAGTTCTGTATTGGAAAGCAAAAAGGCTTTCCTTACAATCTGCTCGACATTCGATATATCACGTGTAATTGAGCCTCCTGTTATAGTAATTTCGGTGTCAACAATGTGTTTTTGTAAATCGGTGTCTATCAATGGCAAAAAATTATCTCTTAGGTAATCATCAATAATACTGCCGTTATAATAGGCGTATCCATCTTTATACGGAATATCTTTTTCAACCAATATTGGGGTTCCGTCGTCATAGTAGCCATCAATCACATTTCCTTCATAGTGAAACCACCCAGAACCTAAATACTTAACATTTTCTTCTAGTAAAATAGGTGGCTCGTTGTCTGGGAATCGCTTACTCTTGTGAATATCGTACTCGTCAATGTTGACATATGCCGCATACACTTGATCATCTAGTATTGGCTTTCCATCGCCACTGTAAGAGTCAAGGTCAGCTCTTCTAATACGACCATCATAGTAGAAACCATCGTCATTGTACTTAACTAAGTCGTCTAGCAATCGTTGTCTTAACAAGAGCACATTGCCCCCATAATTGTTAGTTAAAACTAGGTATGGAGTAGGCTTGCCGTTTTCCTCGATGTAAACCGTATACCCAAATGCTTCGTTCACATCATACGCTAAGTCGCTAAGCACCTTAGGTGGTGGTGGCGGCGTGGGGGGCGGTGGCGTGGGTAACGGCTGCGATGCTTTGCAACCTACAAGAAAGAGCATGAAACATAAAAATAGTGCTATTATTTTTGTATGCATAAAATGACTCCTTTGAGATTGCTAATAATTTAGTGTGAAATGTACCTTCATAAGCAAATAAAATTTTGAAAGCTAACTTGTATAACAAACTATCACACAAAAAGAATCTTGTCAACAATTGCTATTAATTAAGTCTTCATGTCGATTGAAATCTTTTTGTCACTTGATAAGTTCTACAAAATTTACAACGCGAGTGTAAGTTTTTTGTGTTATGGTTCAATAAAAAAGCAGCCAAACCATGAAAATCTGTAAAAGCAGAATTTTCAAGACTTAACTACTTTATATCTATAACTTTAAAATAAAAATATTTTTCAGGAGAATCCTTAATTTGTAATTCTTGCCGATTCAACTTGTGTTGCATCTTCTTTGGATAGACGAACGTAACGAGCTGCTTTGAATTCCATTTTCATCAACCTTATTTTATGAAAAAATAAATATTTCTTGCGTGGTCAAAAAAATCTAACTGCGTCTGTACTCGTAGTTAGATAATATTCCTGTTTATATAATGTTTCAAAATGATTGTTATCCACACTCTCGGACTATCATAAACTGCAAAAATCATCTAATGCTTCCAACAGCATTTTATATCCAACTTTATGCTGCCAAAATGTTCTATCCTTATTAATTACTATCTTTTTAAAGTTATCATATTTAATATATTTTACAGCTTGAACTTCTTCCGTTTGCATAGTAACTTGGCTTATAGCAAAGTCAGCCTTTAACACAAACACATCATAAAACTCATGATCAATATAATTACCGTGATTCTCCACTAGGCATTCCTTAAACGTGTATAGATATTCGATGGAATCTGTTAAATGCGAAATATCTAGCCCCAGTTCCTCTTTTGTCTCGCGAATCAACGTGCTTTCAATGCTTTCCGAAGCATCAATATGTCCTGCAACCGATACATACCAGAAATTAGCACCCGCATCCTTGTTGGCACTACGCTGTTGGATTAATATCTCGTTATTCTTATTTCCTCTGCGTCACGAGCTGAACCCGAGAAGTCAACGCATATTTATTTTCCACTGAATTTACATCAACTGTAATTTCATCTCCAACTACGAAATCTTCAAATTTTAGGTCAATAACGTCTCCTGTGTTAAAATTCACATAATTAAAATATGTCTTTTCATCTTCACAATTTATATAGCACTTTTCTCCTAAAACGCTGTTATCGTCCAGACTTTGCACTACCATGCCTTTTAGTTCCTTGCTGATTTCTAAAATTTCCGCATTTACACCATGATGCGCAACAACTTCATTTTTACTACTACAACTAGCACAAATTAACAAAACTAAAATAGGCATTACCAAGAACAGTATTCTTTTCAAGTTGTTCACCCCCTCTTTATAAAGGCATTGCGTCTATGTTTAGTATATCTAAAACACAATACGAACACAATAATTTTGCAAAAAAAATCTAACTGCACTGGTAACTTGCAGTTAGATAATATTGTTATTATTAAAATGTTAATGTGCTTTTGCCTTTGGCATCATATGAATCGCAAGTCCATGTGCATCTTCAATTGCCTCAGTGATACCCTCCGCAAAAGTTGGGTGGGCGATAATCACTTTAGAAATATCCGAAAGCTTGAGCTTGTTACTAATTGCGATAGAAAAGTTTGGAACCATATCAGTTGCACGTGAACACATGAGTTGTGCCCCCAGAATTTCTTCTGTTTCTGTGTTGTAAACAATTTTGATAAACCCACGCTCTGCGTATTCTATCACACTCTTGCTGTTTGCCGTCATAATTATTTTGCTTGTTTTAAACGGAATGCCCTGTGCTTTTGCTTCTGCTTCGGTTTTTCCCACGCAAGCAATCTCTGGATTTGTGTATACGCAAGACGGAATGGTCTCAAGGTCAACCGGTATTTCTTTTCCAGCAATGATTGAAGCCACAAAAGCTCCTTGTGCGGATGCCACGTGGGCAAGCTGAATGCCACCCAACACAACATCGCCCACGGCATAAATACCTTTCACACAAGTCTCAAAGTTTTTATCTACAGGAATATATCCACGCTCTAAGTTTATTTCCAGTCGATCACCAAAAATATCTTTTGTGCAAGGTCTACGTCCAACCGAAACAATCACCGCTTCAGAAGCAACCGTTTCTTCCTTATCTTTGGCTATGAATGTACAAACTTTGTTATGCTGACCTTGCTCAATTTTCTCAAGTTTTGCGCCAGTGAAAATTTTCACGCCACGCTTTTTAAGAATCATACTAAGGCTTTGAGAAATCTCACGGTCAAAGTTTGGGATAATTCTGTCTGCAGCTTCAATAATTGTCACATCGCATGAAAGTGCATTATAGATAGTGGCAAACTCAACGCCGATCACGCCGCCGCCGATGATTGTAATGCTCTTATAGTTTTTTACATCGCTATCCAAAACTTCGTTGCTAGTTAGTGCAAGTTCCATGCCAGCAATCGGCAAAGCAACAGGTTCCGAACCAACAGCAATTAAAATGTTTTCAGTAGAAACAACATTGTCACCAATTTGAACTTTATTTGGTTCAATCACCTTTGCATTTCCCTCAAAAAGAGTAATTTTATTTGCTTTTAAAAGCCCTAAAATTCCATCACAAAGTTGGGCAATCGTTGCGTTTTTCCCACTCGACATGGCTTCAAAGTCGCAATCCACTTGAACCTTTAAGCCCATTTTCTCATAGTGCGAAAACTCAAGAAGTGCATTTGCAGTGTGCATCAAAGTTTTGGTTGGAATACAACCTCTGTTTAGGCAAGTGCCGCCTACCCTATCTCTTTCTACCAAAGCAACTTTAAGACCGAGCTGTGCCGCACGGATAGCCGACACATATCCCCCAGGGCCTGCACCAATCACTACCAGTTGAAAATCCATGGAATAACCTCTTTTCTTCTTACTTTGTATTAAAGTCATAACGAATAACTGGTGTTCTTGCCGCCCTTACTTCATCAACTCGACGAACATTTGTGTGGTAGGGTGCTCCGTGCAAGTAATCAGCGTTTTCAAGTCCTGATTGATACACTTTTATAAAAATTTCTGCCGCTTCGTCAATGGATTCTTTGCTCTCTGTTTCTGTCGGCTCAATCATTAAAGCTTCGTGTACGATGAGTGGGAAATACATGGTCGGTGGGTGTACGCCGTGGTCGAGAAGCCCCTTGGCAATATCCATCGCACTAAATCCATGCTCCTTCTTTTCTTTCTCAAGCGTAACAACAAATTCATGCATACAAGTTCCATCATAAGCAACTGTATAATGTTTGCTCAAAAGCTTCATCATGTAGTTGGCATTTAAAACTGCATTTTTACTTGCTTCTGGAATGCCCTCTTTGCCAAGCGTAATGAGATAAGTCAAAGCCTTTATTGTAACTAAGAAATTACCATAGAACGCCTTTACTTGCCCAATGCTTGTTGGCATATCGTGATTGAACATATATTTTCCATCTTTTTCAACTACATTTGGTTTTGGCAAGAACTGGGATAAAAATTCTTTACAGCCAACAGGGCCAGAACCCGGGCCACCGCCGCCGTGTGGGGTTGAAAAAGTTTTGTGTAAATTCAAATGGATACAGTCAAAGCCCATATCCCCTGGGCGAACAACGCCCATGATTGCATTTAAGTTTGCACCGTCATAGTAACAAAGGCCGCCCGCATCATGAATGATTTTTGTAATCTCTAAGATATTTTTATCGAAGATACCAACCGTATTTGGGTTTGTAAGCATAAGCCCCGCTGTATCTTCTCCAACAACCGCACGGAGTTTTTCTAAGTCAACACAGCCGTCCGCACTTGATGGAATGTTAATAATCGTCATGCCAGCCATTGCTGCTGTTGCTGGATTTGTTCCATGTGCTGAGTCAGGAACGATTATTTTCGTGCGTTTCGAATCGTTTCGTGATTCATGATATTTCTTCATGAGAAGAATGCCGACAAATTCGCCATGAGCACCAGCCGCCGGTTGGAAAGTCATTTCATCCATTCCTGTTATTTCACAAAGATATTGCTTTGCCAAATAAAGAGCCTCGACACAACCTTGTACTGTCTCAATTGGCTGTAATGGGTGGATTTTCGAAAATCCAGCTAAATTTACAGCATCTTCATTTATTTTAGGATTGTATTTCATCGTACAAGAACCTAGCGGATAAAAACCGTCATTCACGCCATAAGCATGTTTTGCAAGTTTTGTATAGTGTCGGCTGATTTCTATTTCGGAAAGCTGTGGCAAATGAGCTACTGTTTTTCTTGCGGATTCTTCTGAAACATTAACAATCTCCACATCGCATGGCGGAAGTATGGACAAGCATCTGCCTTCTACGCCTTGTTCAAATAAAAGTTTCATAGCGACACCCCCTGCTTAACAAGTTCCACAAGTCTATCCATTTCTTGCTTCGTGTTCATTTCTGTCGCACACCAAAGAATCGATTCGTCAGACACACAAAGAGGCAAGCCGCCCAAAATTCCGTGAGCCTCTAGGTGATTTAGAATTTTTTCGGAGCAAACCTTGCATGTTGTAACAAACTCATGGAAATACGGTGATTTATATTTCAGTTCAAAGCCTATTTTGGTTAATTGATCTGCCAAATAATGAGCCTTTGACATCGACTGAACAGCCATTTCTTTGAGTCCATTTGCCCCAAGTGCTGCGGCAAATGTCGATGCTGTCAACGCACACCAAGCTTGATTGGAGCAAACATTTGATGATGCTTTTTCACGCCTAATATGTTGTTCACGAGCTTGCAATGTAAGAACAAATGCACGTTTTCCGTCAGCATCTACGGTTTCGCCAACGATTCTACCAGGTAAGTTACGAACCATTGCCGTTTTCGCCGCCATAAATCCGAGGTATGGGCCGCCGAATGAAAGTGGCATTCCAAGTGGTTGTGCTTCGCCAACAGCAATGTCTGCACCGCACTCACCAGGCGTCTTGAGCAACATTGTCGAAATTGGATTCACACTCATAATTGCCTTTGCACCTTTTTCGTGAGCAAGTTTTACGATTTCCTCCGCATCTTCAATCACTCCAAAAAAGTTTGGCTGCTGAATAAACACACTTGCAGTAGCATCAGTCAATTTGTTTCTTAAATCTTCTAGGTCTGTTTTTCCGTCAACGGTGTTGATGAGTTCAAATTCAACGTCAGTTGCCCAACTATATGTTTTTATTGTTTCAATGGTTTGTGGGTTTGCCGCACTAGAAATCAGTGCTTTTGTGCGTTTTCTATCTCGGCACATCGTGAGCGCTTCTGCCGCCGCTTGGGCACCGTCATAAACCGATGCATTTGATCCGTCCATTCCAGTTAGTTCACAAATTAAAGTTTGGTACTCAAATATATTTTGCAAGATACCTTGGGAAATCTCTGGTTGGTATGGTGTATAGGCTGTGACAAATTCCTCTTTGGCGTTTACGCTTTTAACAATTGAGGGAATGTAATGGTTGTACGCACCCGCTCCACGGAAAATACTTTTAAACACTTTATTTTTTTCTGCAAGCTCTTCCATTTTACGAGAAACTTCAAGCTCCGATAATCCGTCTGGAATATTTAAAGGTTTTTTCAAAATCATATCTTGCGGTAAATGGGCAAAAAGCTCATCAACGTGACTCACGCCAATTATATCAAGCATTTCTTGTTGTTGCTTTTTGGTGGACGGTACATAGCTACCCATACTATTCCCCCTTTTCGCAGAATTCTTGATACTCCTCGGCAGTTAAAAGCTCTTCTTGATTTGTAATATCAGAAAATACAACAAGCCAAGCTTCGTAAGGGTTTTCGTTGATTAATTGTGGCGAATCCATGAGTTCTTCGTTTGCTTCTTTTATGTTTCCACTTACAGGGCTGTAAACTTCCGACACGGCCTTTACGCTTTCAACGTCAGCAAAACAATCCCCCGCACCAAAGTTGTCGCCACTCTCAGGCAATTTCACGAAAACAAGTTCGCCAAGTGCATCTTGAGCAAAATCTGTGAGTCCTACTCTAGCAGTTGTTTCGTCAATAAATTGCACCCACTCGTGTGATTTTGAATACTTAAACTCTTTTGGATATAACATAATAAACGCCTCTTCTCATATTTTATATTTTTTATTTCTTGATAAACGGCAAGCTAATGATTTCTGCTTCAATTTTTCTTCCACGAACATCAATTAATATTTGTGTGCCAACTTCCGAATGGTCTTTACAAATTAATCCCATTGCATATGCACCGCCCAAGAATGGACAATGGGTTCCCGAAGTTACTTCGCCCACTTTTTCTTCGCCAATATAAATGTCGCAATGTTCTCTGGCAATTCCTCGACCCGTTACTTTGATTCCAACTCTAATTCGTTTAACGCCTTTTTCTTCGATGGCAGCTTTGCCGATAAATTTCTCTTTTTTAAGCTTCACTGCAAAATTCAAGTTGGCTTCCAGTGGCGTGATTATGTCACTCATTTCATGACCATAAAGCGGCATGGTAGCTTCAAGTCTCAATGTATCTCTAGCACCAAGCCCACAAGGAATCAATCCAAATTCCTCTCCAGCCTCAGTGAGTTTGTTCCATAACACTCTCGCATCTTCTGGTTTGCAATATAATTCGAATCCAAGTTCACCTGTGTAACCTGTTTGAGAAACAAGGCACTTGATTCCTGCCACATCACAGCCATCTGTGAAGCTATAATATTTTTCCGGAATCAATTGTTCGTCGAGTAGTTTTGCAAGGATTTGTTTAGAATTTGGCCCTTGAAGAGCTACTTGTGCCATAGAATCTGAGATATCCTCAACACACACATCACCAAAAATATTCT
>JAVBKL010000045.1:0-38067 GCA_031554055.1 Eubacteriales bacterium
TCACCAACAAGGTATGGATCCTCGCCAAAAGTTTCGTTGATCCGTCCCCAACGTGTGTCACGTCCCAAGCACAAAACAGGCGAGAAAGTCCAATGAAGTCCGTCAGCCGCAACTTCTTTTGCTGTGATGTGACCCATTTCTTCAACGAGTTCCTTATCCCACGAACAAGCCGCCGCCAATTGCGTTGGGAAAATGGTTGCACTTTGATTTAGCCCATGTCCGTGAATGGCATCAATGCCAAAAATTACAGGGATACCTAGTCTTGTTTTAAGTGCTGTCGCTTGCACCTCTCGTGCATCATCGCCAAGTACGTGCAGAAATGAACCAACGCCACGTTCTGCCCAAAGCAATGCGTCTTCTCGAGAAACCTGAGAGTACGCAATCTGCACCATTTGTGCAACTTTCTCTTCTAGTGTCATTTTGCTCATTAAGTCTTTAACTAGCTCTGGCACTTCATTATTATTTGGTTTTTTCATATTCATAAACGCCCTTTCAAGTAATATGTATCTATCTTACCATAGCTACATTTATACTACAAGAAACCAATGCACTTTTGCCGCAAAAAAACCTACTTCAAGATGAAGTAGGTTTGGTTGTATAATAACTATTCCTTATCGTATATCTGCTGGAGTGGAATGTAAGTCATTGTCCTTATAGTACTCTGGCACTAACTCTTTGAGATCCCTCATCAATAACTGCCCTTGTATTGCGGCATCAAGAAATGCATTTACACCTGAAAAAACACTCTCACCAGTACCTGCTTTCAGAAATTCCTCACAACCATTTATAGCGAAATAATAAAAGCGATCAAAACGTATTTGTATAGGTGAAAGTTTTGCTTGCAATTTATATTCTTTTAAGGCATTACATTTTTGTGTCATTTTAATAAATAATTCATCTGCCTCAGCCTTATTATCTTCCTTGAAATACGTCATGCCACGTACCATATCTTCTGAAATATAAGCAAGCCCCGACAAATATGACTCAAAAATTTCCGCTTCACTTTGCGTTAAATATATTATTGGTCTATCTAGTGTACCACCAAGTGCTTCTACAGTCTTTCTTAACTGCAATTCTAATTTGACTACGTATTCATTTGGGGGATCGACAATATTACTATCAAAGTAGCAAAACTTTGCATACTCCAGTGGCGTCATGCCCCACATATTTTTAGCTTCTAAATTTAATCCATTTTCAACATACATTTTCACAATTTCTGCTTGTTCATAATTTATTTTATCAAAAACTATTGATTGAACATAAAATTCATCAGTGTATTCTGATGTTATCAAATCACGAATTAGTTCACTGTACGTTGCATTAACATCACCGCCGAATTGAATCAAGAGCTTTGTCATTTCGATATCTTCAGTATTAAATAATAATGGGCAGGCCAAAAGGCTTGAATTAGGATTAGCCCCTTGTTCCAACAATTGTTTAGCTTCGTTATAATTATTATCATAAATCGCTTTTTCCAATTTATAATCTAACTTATGGTTATCTTTTTTCACGAGCTTTTTTGTGCCCATACTTACGATATTAACAGCCCTCGCTTTTTCGTCCCACGAGACTTCACACCCGATAGCCTTGAAAATTGTACCAACAGGAACCAAAGTGCGGCTGCTGATAATTCGAGGCGGAACATCTAATTCCTGACGAACCCCAAAATTTTTATTGGTGTCCGTATTCAAAGGATTGACAACTGAAAAAATATAATTATTAACTTGCATGGTGATTGTCATGTCATCGCCATCTGCTGTAATTGTTTTCGTCTTGCTGTCATACCCAACCTTCATTCCAATTGCTTCAAATATCGCTCTTACCGGAACAAGCGTTCTGCCTTTTTCTACAACTGGCGGCTGATCAAAAACTACTTCTTTGCCATCTAGTATCACCTTAATATTTTGGCTAGCTTTCGCCTCAACTGACATTGGTGTAACCAGAAATAAAACAAACAAACTCAACACAAGGCTCTTTACAATTTTAGCCACCATACCGCTCCTCTGCTGCTGTCCAGATTATTTCATTACATTCTTCAAACTCTTAATGCCAAGCCCAATCGTTGACATATTATGCAGCGTTGAAGAAACCGCTGGCGTAATAATTTGGTTTAACCCCAAGAGCAAAAGCACGGTGTTAAACGCAATGACAAAGTTATAATTCTGATTAATTTTTTTGATGACCCCAAGACTGATTAGCCTTGTTGCCACAATCTCATTTAAGTCATTTGTAAAAAGGGCAACGTCTGCCACGTCTCTCGCTATATCCGAACCGTCTTGCATAGAAATGCCCACGTTTGCGGCAGAAAGTGCAGGCGTATCATTCACGCCATCGCCAATCATGATTACCTTGTGTGAGTTTCTACGAAGTTCGTCTATATAACGAGCTTTGTCCTCTGGCAACATTTGTGCTTTGAAACGATCAATGCCAAGTTCTCTTGCCACCGATTGGGCATTTCTTTGGCTGTCACCTGTCAGCATGATTATATTTTTAAAACCGACTGTCCTAAGTTTTTCGATTAGAACTTTTGCTTCTTTTTTGATTGGGTCGTTTACCAAAATGATGCCGACAAGAACACCGTCAATTGCCAAATAAAGTGCCGAGTCGTTACTGTCTATGCTGTCCATGATTTTTTTGTCGTCATCGTTTACGGTTACTTTTTCGTCCTCAAAAATAAAATGTTGACTGCCGATTAAAACACGCCTATTGTTTATTTTTGATGCGATTCCGTGAGCGATAATGTACTCAACGTCTGCATGTTCTTCTTGGTGGTCGATGCCTTCGTCAAACGCTTGGCGAACAATCGCTTTTGCCACCGAGTGCGGGAAATGTTCTTCCAGACAAGCAGAGATTTTAAGCACTTCATCTCTCTTGTATCCAGCCAAAGGAATGATTTCTGAAACAACCGGTCTAGCTTCTGTCAACGTTCCTGTTTTGTCAAAAACGATGGTGTCCGCTTCTGCAATCGCCTCTAAGAACTTGCCGCCTTTGATGGCAACCCCATGTTCTGCCGTTTCATGCAAAGCACTCAACACGCTAAGCGATGTGGAAAGCTTAATGGCACAGGAATAATCCACAAACAAAACAGAAGCCGCTTTTGTAAAGCTTCGAGTTGCCAAATAAATTCCGATTGCCCCAAGAAAACTAAAGGGAACAATTGCATCTGCAATTCTTTCGTTTTTGCTTTGCCAAGTGGATTTATAGTTTTCCGACTCATCAATCATTTTTATGATACGGTTAATTCTTGTGTCGTTATGAACCGCAGAAACTTCGATGTAAATGCTGCCTTCTTCCACCGATGTTCCAGCAAAAACGGTTTTACCAAAATCTCTTTTGATGGCAAGTGGCTCACCAGTCATTCCTGATTGGTTGACCATTGCACAGCCCTTAACAATTGTTCCGTCAACAGGAATGAGTCCGCCTGTTCTCACAACAACAATGTCACCAACCGCCACATCAAATGCATTAATTAAAATTTCGGAATCGTCTTTTTCAATCCATACTTTATCAATGTTAATCGCAAGGCTTTGTGCCAAATTTGCTTTGGATTTATCTTCTGTCCATTTTTCAATCATTTCGCTAATCGAAAGCAAAAACATAATCGAGCTAGCTGTGCTTTGCGAATTTTGAATCAAAGAAACCGTTACCGCCGCCGCATCTAAAACTTCGACCCCAACCCTCTTCTTGATGAAAAGTTGTACCAAAGCTTTTTTAACATATCCGGCTGCGTTTATAACGGTTAATGCCGTTTTTATCGGCATAGGCAAAAATGGCCGAACCGCAAACCTAAAAATAATTTTCTTCGCAATTCCAATCACAAACGCTTCATCCTGATTGCTGTTCACAACACGAATTTCATTTTTTTCAAGATCCGAAATACTCGTTCTGGAAATAAAACTCAATATATTATCAATCTCGTTTTCTTCGTAAAAAATAACAATGGAACCTGTCACATGTGACACGGTTGCCTTGATTACGCCCTTTTGGTTTTTCAAAATACTAAGCATCGAGATGGATGTCTTTTCTGAAAAAGCGAACCGTCCACAATTTAAACGGATTCGTCCGGGCAATTTATTTGCAATTGCGTAATTCATTATTCTACCTCTTTGTCGCAATCCCCTTCACAGCAGCAGTCTGTGTTTTTAAGTTTTGCTTCATTATAAACATCTTCCGCTTCTTCTTTTATGCTAGCAATTGTATGTTCAATATCATCCTTTGCTTTTAAACCTTTTGCCACAGCGTTCACTGTAAGTTTTCTCACGCCTTTGCATTTAAGGGCTTGTGACGTAACCATAGAAGCAACGGCACCACCCAAGAAAATTAAAACATCATATCTCGTAATTTTTTTCATTTAAAAAACCTCCTCATAAAAGAAACTCATACTATTGTTATTCAACACTAACCAGTTTATCATTATTGATTTTATAAGTCAACAGATACAAAACAGGAATTACAAAAGGGCATTGCTTCTATGCAACACCCCCAGTTGTCAAACTTTATTCTAAACCCATGTAGAAAAGAGACGCCTCGTCAATATAAACCAAACTTTTTCTCCCTAACCACATACCCTTATCCTCTTTTGTTTCAATTTTCAAAATTTCACGCCCCGATAAATCAATAACAGTATTTTGAACGCCATCATTCGTAGTCTTAACCAAATAAGTATCATTCAAAGTATATCCAATGTTCTCCCTATTTGGCAGTGCTAGAAGAACCTTGCCATTACTCATTTGTCGCAGAGAAACTCCTTTGTCTTTATAAAATAATCCAACATCATTTTGGTTTGCCAATATCTCATTATACTCAGGCGATATGATTAACTTACCAGTTTTATCTGCCACTCCATATAAAGGGTTATTCAAGCTTTGCGTAACAGGGAAATAATTTTCACCCCACCGCAAATAGGCGTACTTTGTTGTCCACAGTGACGTAAGACTTTTGTCAATTAAATTTGATACGGGCTGTTGCCCCTCAAAATATCGTACCCTTGCTACACCATTTATGAACGGAGTCATTTCGTTATACGGCAAATCAAAAACCTCTCCTGTTTGAATCTTCATGAGTCGAACAGCCACTTGGTCTGCCAAATAAACATAACCACCCGATAATTTAAGCCCAAAGCACTCTTCAGATACGATTCGCACCGTTTCCCCTTGCTTATTGATTACAGACACAACGCCATCTTTATCCATAACAACAGCAAACCCACCATCAAAATCCGTGGCAAACTCATAGGTTGAATTATTTATTTTTACATCTTGCTGGTTCAAATAAAAATTCGTTACACCATCAACACCATGCAAGCGAAATATCCCATCGGAAATTTTGTTGATAACGTTCTTTTGCCAAGGTATGACTTGTCTACCACTCAAGTCAAAAACGCTACATTCATCAGAGCTTTTTTTCTTTGCATATATATAGGTATCGTCAAAGTCTGTAATTGTTAAATCTTGAAGCGAAATATTAATTTTCTGCTTGGGTTGATTTTGCAAGTCAAAGTTTACAAGCGACCTCGTGTTCGGATAAATAATACGGCTCAAAATTACTGCAACCTCTGCTCGTGTAATTGGTGCATGAGCAGTAAACGCTCCTTTAGAATCATTTCCGCTTAAGACACCTGCACGATAGAGCAAAAGAACTTGCTCATAAGCATCTTTGCTTAGGTAACTTGGTACAGATTTAATCTCATTTATTTTCTTTAAGTTTGAGGATGGCAACACCCTTGAAATAAAAACTACAAACTGCTCTTTGTTGATAACCGAGCTATCAATGTGCTCGTCTTTTAAAATAAGATTATGTTGTAACGCATATTGATGATACGCCCCAAACCAGTCACCATCTGTCGGCTGAATCTTAGCGTTTTGGTTGTAAAACTGATACAAGTGAGAAGTTAAAACAACCGCATCTTTTGCTGTGAGATTGTCTGATGGATTAAAATTACGTTTGCTCACTCCCGACATAATTCCAGCTTGGTAACACAATTTCACATAGTCGTAATACCAATCTTGCTCTTTCACATCATCAAAGCCAACATAAGGTCGTACCACATTCGCAGCCACAACTGTCACGCTCAACATGAATATTAACAAAATTGATGCCATTAACAAGAAACAGATTTTTTTCATCACACCACTCCCAAAATTCGTTGAGGTCTACCGCCCCGCTTGCCTTTTCTCAAACGCTTCCAAGTCCTCTGGTGTATTCAGGTTTGTTAAAAATATTTTAAAATCCTCTTCATTAATCTGATGCTTCTTTATGGACAATTCTTTATACACTTCTATGATTCTGTACCGTCCGGAATCCATTTGCCGTTTAAAACTTTCAGTCACCGACTGGTGATAAAAAGCGTACAGCGGCTCAATGAATCCTCCACGTTCACAAACCATTCCTTGTGCATCTTGTATCTCTTCATACATTTTTAAAATTAAATCTGTATTGATAATCGGTAAATCACAAGCCGTTACAAAACAAAACTCCTTGCTTGAATTGATAAGGCTTGTGTATATCGCACCCATAGGCCCACACAAAGGGTATAAGTCTTCCGCCATTTTGTAGCCTTTGAGCTTTTCTATTCCGTCAAATTTTTCTTTATGATTTGTGACCAGAATCACTTCTGAAAAAATACTTTCCAGTGCCTCAATGATGGACACAATCAAATACTTGCCGCCGATTTTCAATAGTGCTTTGTCTGTTCCCATTCGCTGGCTTTTTCCGCCACACAAAATAACAGCCGTACAATTATCTATTTTTTTTAATCCATGCAAGTACTTGTTCATAATGCTGTTCTCTCTCCTCTATATCAGGGCAATAAGGTATATAGTCGATTATATTTGTAAGATTCTTTAAAACTTCCAAATCTTCGTCGTCCTCATTTTTTCTAAGCAGAACAAACTTTGGATAATCTTCACTTTTGTAGCCTTCCACAAGAACTATATCATAGCTCATAAATTTTATAAAATCAACAAAGGTTTCAATATCGAGATCTGGAAACTTAAAAGACATATTCATGTTCCCATGACTTTCAACCGCACTTAAAACTGCACCGTCCTCAAAAAACTGTTCCGAGTCTTTTGATTTCAACTCAATTGGGTCTTTGTGCCAATGATGTTTTAAGACAACGACTTTCAAACCTTTTTCGGTAAGCTTCTTGGTAAGCCAAGAAATAATAGAAGTCTTGCCGCATTTTTTATATCCCGCAAACTGTATGACCAAAGTTCTCACTTCCTTCAACAGATTCCAATAGCAAAATATCAACCACATCACCGACTACGTAACCTGTGGTTTGGGGCGGTAATATAATCAGTGCAGTCGCATAGGCAATGGACGATACCGCACCCGATTTATCAAGCCCTGTAGGTTTTACATGAAGCTTGCAATCCTCTTCCCAAATGACACCCCTAACCAGTTTTGTGATGGGGTCAATTTTATTTATGTTTTCTCTCAAAACAGCACGAACCTGTTTTAAAAATGGTTGTCGGTTGCCCAGCATTTTTTTAATGAGCGGTGCCGCAAATAAAACCGCACCAACAAAACTTGCCGATGGATTTCCCGATAGCCCAATTAAAATCTTGCCACCTCGTTCATTTACATGTGCAATGGTTGTTACGCTGCCGGGGCGAATGTCAATTTTATTGCAAAGCACCTCTGCACCGAGCTCTTCAAACACTTCTGGCACATAATCAAAATCCCCAACCGAAACGCCACCTGTTGTAATCACCAAATCCACTTCGTTCATCATTTTCGAAACGACAGATTTTATTTCTTCCTTTGTGTCCTGTGCAATTCCATAATGTCGGGCTATCGCACCACACTTGATTACTTCCGCACCAATCATATAGCTATTGCTGTTTCTGATTTTTCCCGCTTGAAGTTTCTCTGTTATTTCCAAAAGCTCACTGCCTGTTGCCACGATTCCCACCACTGGTTTTTTATACACTTTTATTTCGCTGTAACCGAAAGTAGCCAGCAACGCAACCGCTCCAGTAGTAATTCTCGAACCCACACACAGCAATTTTTCTCCCTGTTTTAAGTCCTCACCCTGAAACGAAATGTTCTGCCCCGGTTTTAGACTTTTTCTGATTTCTATATAGGAGTTTCCGTTTTCTTCAAAGACTCTCGTACTTTCTATTTTAATGATTGCGTCACAGCCGTCAGGAATTTTTGCACCTGTCATGATTCGTACCGCTTCGCACTGTTTGATTTGTAGGTTGCAAATATTTTCTGCACCAATTTTGTCAACCACCATAAGAATCACCGGTGCTTGTGAATCTGCATGCATGCAATCTTCCGAACGCACGGCAAAACCGTCATAAGGTGAACGGTCAAAACTTGGCACATCAGAATCCGAAACAATATCTTCTGCCAAATAATATCCATAAGCCTCTTCAATTGGCACAGTAATTTCTATTTTCAAAACTGGAAAGCTCATCATTTTTTCAAGCACGTCACCCAGTGTTTGTTGTTTACGTAGTTTATACATTTAATCCTCCCGCTTCAAAAAAATAAAAAAATTAAGCCAACGTATGTGAGGGCATACGCTATACTAACCATATTATTAATTAGTATCGGCTTAATTATTTTTAGTAATAGTATTCTGTTACGATTTCTTTAACGTTTTTTTCTGTAAACAATAAACGGTCTTGCGATATAACTGATAGGCAAACTGAAAGCGTGTACCAGTCTGCTAAAAGGTATCAAGGCAATTAATAAAAATGACGCCACAATATGTAACTTAAACATAAGCGGTACGGATTGCATGAGGCTGCCGTCTGCCTTTAACATAAAAATCTGCCTAAACCATACAGATATGTTTTCACGATAATTAAAACTTGGGTTATCAACGGTGCCAAAGAATGTTGCACCAAGTCCAAGAACGATTGAGCCAATTAAAACAATATTGATTCCAACGTCAGCAAGCGAAGTCACTTCTCTCACTCTAATGTCCGTGAGTCTTCTCCAAGTTAATATCAATATACCAGCGAGTGCAACGATACCAGATGTGCCGCCCATGAGTTTTGCTCCCATGTGATACATTTCATCGGTCACACCAAAAGCTTCAGTCACTTCTTGTGGAACCAAAAGACCGCCCACATGACCCATTAAAACAAAAAGAATACCAATATGGAACAAGATTGAGCCGATAACCAAACGTTTTTTCTCAAGCATGACGCTGGACTTTGCTGTCCAAGAAAATCTATCGTACTTATAGCGGTAAATTAATCCGAAAACACAAATTAAGATGGAAGCATACGGCAAATATGTCCAAAAGAGGTTCGCTATGTCCTGCATTCTCTTTCCCCTTTCTAAAAGCAGTCAAGGACTGCACTGGTAATGATTGCATACTGGTTCTGCTCTTCCAATAGAGCACGGTTAAGCTGCGTCGTGCCTTCTCGAACAACCGAAGTCACAAACGTAAATATATCGCTTTCCATGTTCGCAAGATCTGCGTTGACTAAAAATTCAAGCATAAGCGGCAAATAATCGGGCAGTTCTTCCGCTTCAACTTCAAAGCCGCAAAATTCATACATCAGCTTGAGCCTGTGAAGAACCGTTCCTCTTCGTACATCGTCGCATAAATAATAACTCATATGTAAAGATTTTTTGCCAAAGTCAAACGTGTTTACATAAAGCTCTCTCTGCTCTTCGATGCTCTTTGTTTCCATCTCTGCAAAAAATCCGTCTATTGTTTTTCGCTTCTCTTCTGAAAACAGCGATTCGACTTCTCTATACTCTGAAACGTCAAACTTTTCATCTTGTGGATATACCAATACTTTGGAAAGCACCGAAAGCATTTCGAGGTTCATCTCTTTTATCATTTTCCGCCTCCAAAAAACTTCTCATCGAGAAGACCAGTATCACAGCTCGAACATGAAAATCCAACGTTACCATATTTCTCGTACAAATTCGAATACTCTTCTTTATGTGAAGTCGGAATAACAAACCGATCATCAAACTTTGCAATCGCCAAGAGACGATACATTTCTTTCATTTTTTCTTCCGTGATGAAAACTTTTTTGAGCTGTTCCACATCAAAACTTGCGTTTGTGGTCACACTTCTCATGTATTGACGGAGCAATGTCATTCGCTTGAGTGCAAGCTTAATCACTTCTACATTTCCGCCAGATAAAATATTTGCCAAATACTCAATCGGAATCCGCATTTCATCGAACGACGGAAAAATATTGTTTGGGTCGTTCTTCTCTTCAAAGTGGCTTGTAAACGGTGACAAAGTTGGGATATACCAAACCATCGGCAACGTTCTAAACTCTGGGTGAAGAGGAAAAGCGATTCCGTAATCAACGGCAAGTTTATAAATCGGCGAGTCAATTGCTCCTTGTATCCAAGCTTCATGAATGCCGCTCTCACGTGCTTTCTTTTGAATCTCTGGATTGTGTGGGTTTAGGAAAATTTCACGCTGTGCCATGTAAACATCGTTGTCGGCTCTGGTGGACGCAAGTTCTTTCACTCTGTCAGCGTCATACAACATAACGCCCATGTATCTCAATCTGCCTGTGCAGGTTTCTGCACAGACAGTTGGCAATCCACTTTCAACCCTCGGGTAACACATGATGCATTTCTCGGCTTTTGATGTTTTCCAGTTGAAGTAAACTTTTTTATAAGGGCAACCGCTTACGCACATACGCCAACCCCTGCAAGCGTCTTGGTCAACCAAAACGATTCCGTCTTCGTCCCTCTTATAAATCGCACCACTAGGACATGAAGCTACGCAAGCCGGATTTAAACAATGCTCACACAGCCTTGGTAAGTATGCCATAAACGAGTTTTCCAAGTCCATCTTTATTTCTTGTTGCACCTTTAAAAAATTCGGGTCATTCTTCATGGTAGGGCCTGCTAGATCGTCTTCCCAGTTTGGCCCCCAATGTATATCCATTTTTTTGCCTGTCAATAACGAGATGGAGCGAGCTGTCGGCTGTTGCTTATGCTCTTTTGGGTCAAACAACTTGCTATATTCATATGTCCACGGCTCATAATAATCGTCGAGTTCTGGCATGTCAGGGTTTGAAAATATTTTGGCGAACTTCTCGATTCTTCCTCCAGCTTTTAATGTCAAGTTATTGTTTTTAACTTCCCACCCGCCTTTATAGCGTTCTTGGTCTTCCCAACTTTTTGGATACCCGATGCCGGGTTTTGTCTCAACGTTGTTGAACCACATATATTCAGTGCCTGCTCTGTTCGTCCAAGTGTTTTTGCAAGTGATGCTGCAAGTATGGCAACCAATACATTTGTCCATATTGATAACCATTGCAATTTGAGCTTTAATCTTCAAGCCAATCCACCTCCTCTATTTTGCGAACCGAAACATAACTGTCTCTCTGGTTTCCAATTGGTCCATAGTAGTTAAATCCATAGCTTAGCTGTGCATATCCGCCGACAACTTGTGTAGGCTTGATATGTACTTTTGTAGGTGAATTGTGGCTGCCGCCCCTGTTCTTGGTTGTTTTTGTGCCCGGCATATTGATATGTCTGTCCTGTGCGTGATACATAAACATCGAACCTTGTGGCATTCTTGAACTAACAACCGCCTTTGACATAGTACAGCCGTTTCTATTAATAATCTCTAGCCAGTCGCCATCTTTGATGCCGTGTTTTTCTGCGTCAATATCGGAGAGCCATGCAGTTGGGTACCCTCTAAACAACGTAAGCATTGTCAAACTGTCTTGGTACATACTGTGGAGATTCCATTTGCCGTGAGGTGTTAAAAACCTTAGTACCAGCGCGTCATCGTCCACATTCATTTCGTCTTGGTTCCCAAAAACAATTTTTGGTAGTGTCGGTTTAAATACTGGGAAGTTCTCACCATATTCAAAGAACACATCATGGTCAATATAGAAATGTTGGCGACCTGTTAAGGTTCTAAACGGAATCAATCTCTCAATGCTTGTGGTAAACGGTGAATATCTCTTGCCGTCCACATTGCTGCCTGTAAAAATCGGCGTCGGAATGACTTCCTTCGGCTGAACCGTTAAACTTTCAAAGGTCATTTTCTCGCCTTGGCGTTTTGCTGCAATGTCTTTCAGTGGCACGCCCGATTTTTCTTCGAGGAACTCCCAAGCTCGCATAGCAAGTTCACCATTTGTCGCACCAGAAAGTGTTAAAATACAGTCTGCCATTTTTTTTGCAACGTCAATTTTTGGACGACCATTTTTGATTGTATTATCTGCATATGTACCGAGTATTTGTTTTAACTCGCCGTATTGTTGTGCTGTTTTAAAACTGATGCCGTGAGCACCAGTTGGCATTGTCTCCACAAGAGGCCCCAAAGAAATATATTTGTCGTATACCAAACTGTAATCTCTTTCAACAAAAGCAAAGTTTGGCATTGTTTTTCCGGGAATCGCTTCAATCTCACCTTTTTTCCAGTCCTTAACACTTCCGTAGGCTTGAGAAATTTCTGCGGCGGAATCATGGTTAAGTGGAACAGCCACTACGTCAATCACAGGTGCAGTAAACTGCGTTTTTGCAAGTTCTGTAAAATTATGTGCAAGCCCTTTGAATATATCCCAGTCCGAACGAGATTCCCAAAGTGGATCAATCGCTTTGTTAAACGGATGGACAAATGGGTGCATATCGGTGCTGCTTAAATCTTCTTTTTCGTACCAAGTTGCGGTAGGCAAGACAATATCCGAATAAAGAGGTGTCGCTGTCATTCTAAAATCAAGTGATACAAGCAAGTCAAGTTTGCCTGTTACTTCTTCATCATGCCACTTCATTTCTTCTGGTTTAAATTTGGTCGAGGCTTTCGCCGACAAGTTGTCAGTTGTGCCGAGCAGATGCTTCATGAAATACTCTTGACCCTTGTTGGAACTTGACATCAAGTTCGAACGCCACACAAAAAGTCCACGAGGAAAGTTCTCTGGTGCGTCAGGGTTTTCAACCGCAAAATAAGTTTCGCCCGATTTTAACTCTTTCACGAGGTTTGCGATTACCTCTGGGTTTGTCATACCAGGTTTGGCTATCTCAATACTGCTTTTGTTAAACTGCGGATAACTCGGCAACCAGCCAAGTCTTGCTGCCAAAATATTATAATCCGCTGGGTGACTGTATCTTATTTTGTCAACCAGTTTTGATTGATATAATTCGTTCGATAGTGCCTTCTCTTCGTATCTCCATTGGTCTGTTGCAAAATAAAAGAACGATGTTCCGTTTTGTTGACGAGGTGGTACTTGCCAGTCTTTCGCAAATGCCACAGTTCCCCAACCTTCATATGGACGACATTTTTCTTGCCCAACATAATGAGCCCAGCCGCCGCCTTGCACACCTTCCGATGCTGTTAAGATAACAAGATTTAATATCGCACGATAAATGGTGTCGCCGTTATACCAGTGGTTGATGCCCGCTCCCATAATAATCATGGAACGTCCGCCTGTTACCACCGCATTTTCTGCAAACTCCGTTGCGATTTTCTCAACGATATTTGCTTTCACCCCTGTGAATGCTTCTTGCCACTCTGGTGTGTTGTATTCGTTGTTTACATTTCCGTCATCGTCAAGCCCGTATTGTGCAAGCATCAAGTCGTACACAGTCGCAATCAGTTCGGTTTTTCCGTTGGCAAGCTTCACTTCTTTCACGGCACAGTTCGATTCAAAAGTTGAGCTACCTTCATCAAAGGTCGGGAATTTAACCGCAACTTTTTTTGCATCCACTTCATGAAGCAACGAGAGTGTCGGCACAATCTTTTCGCCGTTTTCATTCTCAAGTTTTAAGTTCCATTTTTCTTTTGCACTCCAACGTTGTCCGATTGTTCCGTTTGGTGCCACAATCTGCTGCGAATTTACATCGAATATAACTGGTTTCCAATCACCGTTTACAACTTCATTTGATGTAAACTCTTCGATTCGCAAAAACTTTCCTGCTTTGTATTTTCCGTCAGAAGTTTTTTCAAGCTTAATTAAAAACGGCAAGTCTGTATATTGTTTTGCATAATTAACAAACAGCGGTTCTTTTCTCTTCACGTAAAAATCTCTCAAGATAACATGGGTCATACCTTGTGCCAGTGCTCCGTCTGTTCCTGGGTTTGGACAAATCCAGTTGTCTGCAAACTTTACACTCTCTGCATAATCTGGAGCAACCGCCACAACTTTTGTTCCTTTGTACCGAACTTCTGTCAAGAAATGTGCGTCTGGTGTTCTTGTCATAGGAACATTTGAGCCCCAAGTGATAATATATCCGGCATTGTACCAGTCAGACGATTCTGGAACGTCCGTCTGCTCGCCCCAAATTTGAGGAGACGCTGGTGGAAGGTCTGCGTACCAGTCATAAAAACTCAACAGCTCACCGCCAAGCAGCGAAATAAAACGGCTGCCTGCCGCATAACTAATCATGGACATCGCTGGAATCGGCGAGAACCCAACAATTCTATCGGGACCATATTTTTTAATTGTATAAACGAGCATAGCAGAAATCATTTTGTACGCATCATCAAACGTTACTCTTACCATTCCCGCTTTGCCACGCAACGCTTTATATGTTTTCGATTTTTCTGGATCTTCAACAATGCTCGCCCAAGCTTTCACTGGGTCGCCAAATTCTTTTAAAGCATTTTGCCACATTGTCCATAGTCGTCCACGTATGTATGGGTATTTGATTCTTAGTGGACTGTATTCATACCAAGAAAAACTTGCACCACGAGGGCAACCCCTCGGCTCAAACTCGGGCATATCCACGCCACAACTCGGATAATCAGTTGCTTGGTTTTCCCATGTAATGATGCCGTCTTTCACAAACACTTTCCAACTACATGAACCTGTACAGTTTACACCATGAGTTGTGCGAACTGACTTGTCGTATGACCATCTTCTTTTATAAAACTCTTCCCACTCAATATTTCTTTCATCGGAGTACGAGCCATTGTCGTTTAACCTATTTGCTTTCTTCAAAAAACTTAATTTTTTTCTCACATAATCAACCCTTTCATAAGAATCGCTAATTCAAAATCATACTTGAGCTGTGCCCACTTTATTTACATCAACCGTTTTTGATTCTTTATACAAAGCTATCGTGATTATCAAACAAACAACTGCAAAAGACGACAAAAATGCAAATCCCAATATGTAACTGCCAGTTAATTTAAATACATTCGCAAGAATAAGTGGAGGGAAGAAGCCGCCCAAACCGCCCATTGCGGATACGACACCGTTTACGATTCCAACTTGACCCAAGAAATAATGTGGCACAAGTTTAAACATCGTACCGTTTCCGATACCAGCGAAAATTCCAAGAGCCAAAACGCAAGCCATAAATACAGTAAGACTCTGTGCGTATGCCACACAAATTCCCAAAACTGCTATGCCCGAAAATACAATCATAAGAAGAATAAAACCATTTACTTTGTCTGCAATCACGCCACCAGTTGGACGCATCAGCGTTGCACAAACGATAAACACGGCAACCATAAGTCCCGCATCAACTTTTTGCACATTAAACGTGGTAACCAAATAATTGGGAAGGAAAACTGTAAACGCAACAAACGCACCGAATGTAAGAAAATAAAATAAACTAAAAAACCATAGTTTTGGCATTTTATATATACTTTTAATTTGTTGTAAAAGGGCTGTTTTCACTTTAGGCTCGTCTTTATCACCTAAAAAAATTGTGAGAGCAATAAAAACCACTAACATGACCAAATAACATTGAACCGCCGTTCTCCAGCCAAATTCATTTGCAAGAACAGGAGCAAAGAATGTACTTACGGCTGTTCCGGCGTTTCCAAGTCCATAAATTCCGTTTGCCATGCCGTGTTTTTCTTTTGGATAATATTTTGGAATCGAAGTTACACCAACTGAGAACACCGTTCCGCCAATACCAAGAAACAAACCGCCAAGGATTAAATCGCCCATCGAATCAGCGATGCTTACCAAAAAAACAGGAAACAGTAGTGTGATGAAGCAAATGGTGTGCATAAGCTTTGCACCGTAACGATTTGTAAAATATCCCACTGGCACACGGAGCAACGAGCCTAAGATAACCGGAATTGCTGCAACAAGAGCCACTTCTCCGGGTGTGAGTTTAATATCTTCCTTAATAAAAGGCATAAGCGAAGAAATAATTACCCAAACCGAAAACCCCACTACCATTGAAAATGCTTGCAGCGGAAGCTGCACTTTACCTGTCTTTCTCATAAGACACATCCCTTCTTTGATTGCAAAAATTTTAATATCTTGTTTTGTTGATAATAACATTACTTACAACCAAAAACCGTGATATACATTACGATTCGAAAATTATTTAACCAAAGATTCTAGTACAAAGACAAGCGGAGTTGCCAATTTTTTTGGCAGCTCCGCTTGTCTTTGTATTTTCTATTGTTACTCAATGTTAAGTTCTGCGGCAAGTTTTGTCGCATCATCAAGCCATGTTTGGTATTTTCCGCTTTCATTTACTTCTCTTAGAATTTTATTAATTTCTGCCATCAAGTCGTCGGAACCTTTTTGCGCTGCTATAACCAAACCTTCTGATTCAAATTCAAATTGAAAATCACTAAGGGCAAGTTCATCGTCAATCGAAGTGAGTGTTTCTCCATTTGCAAAGTCCACAGCAATGGCATCGACTTTTCCAGTTTTAAGCATCATAACCGCATCATTAATGTTCGTGATTGGCTCAATCACTGATTCTGTCAGTTGGCTTGTGGCCAAGTTGTGTTGAAGCGAACCGTTTTGTGCCGCAACTTTTTTATCTTTAAAACTTTCTTTTGAATTATAAGTGTCTTTAGCTGATTTTAACACAAGCACGCCCTGTGCTTCCTCATTCACTGCATTATAAAAATCAGATAAAAGCATCGACTCGGCACGTTCTGGCGTGTAAGAAAATCCAGAAATTCCAAAATCAACATTGCCCATTGTCACTGCTGTTTGTGTCGCTGTAAAATCCATCGCTTGAACTTCAAGTTTAACCTTGAGTTTGTCTGCAATGTGTCTGCCGAGTTCAATGTCCGCACCCACATAGCTGTTTGCACCTTGTTTTCTCAAATCAATAAATTCATAGGGTGCATAGTCTGGACTTGTTGCCATCACAATTTTTCCAGTCGCTTTAATTTTTTCAAGCTTGGTCTGTCCTTCCTGTGCTGTACCGGTCGGTTGCGAACAACCTGCAAGTGTTGTTACTGCAAAACTTATTGCAACTAGAACTGATAATAATTTCTTCATAATAAAATCCTCCTCATATTCGTTTGGTTGTGTGTTTATATAACAAAAAAGCCGCCTCTTAAAAATACAATAAGAGGCGGCTTAACATCCGCGGTACCACTCTAACTTCGACAGGGCATTGCCCGATCATCTTAGGCTGCTATAAGGGACAGTTACCCGATTGCCATACTAAATTTCTGGCTATCCCCTCATAGGTGCGTTTCATAAATTTACCTGCCGCTGAACTCTCACCAAGAATCATTTCAGCTCGCTGTGACCATCAATTTATTACTCTCCTAGTCAATGGGTTTGGTTAATTTTGTTATTGTATAACAGTATATTTCATAAAAATAAATTTGTCAATCCAATTGTAAATAATAAATCACAATTCCAACCACGTTCTTGGCTTGCTGGACATTATAGATTTACATCTGCACCGAATACATCAAGCAAAGTTAAAATCTTCACGCTGTCACGCAAACCTCGTTAAGCTCAATGCCTGTTTTATTGCCTCACCTTCATAATGACGGCGAATAGAAATTCATTCTTCTTTTTCAAATCGGTGGAGAAATTCCCCCACCATATGCCCCATTTATCCTGTCATCGACAAGCTTGTGCCAACGTCGGACCAAAATGCTTGATTCCTGTATCGCAATTTACATAGTGTTTAATGCCTTTCAATAAAGTCAGTAATTAATTTATTCCATATATCTGGCTCGTAGATTCCGATTTCTGTTGGCTGATTAAACAACAAATCAAGAAGGTATCTAGGTTTTTTACCACCATTGTACATTGATTTAGAACATGTTACACAATATGTGACGACATCTTCACATTCCATCTCGTTGGCACGTTTAACCATATGTTTTTTCGCTTCAATAACAGAAATCTTTTTTGCATAACTATTTCCGCAACAAACAGAATGTTCTCTTGAGTTGATTGGCTCAACCACTTCAATATTCATTTTTTTTAATAAACTTCTGACCGCATCGTGAACTGTTTTTCCTGTTTTCGTTGGACAAACATCATGAATTGACATCTTAACACCACCATAATCAGGAAAAACAAAGTCGTAACTCCTGTCAAATAACTCCCAGATTGAAACTGCCGAGATACCTTCATAAAGAGAACCATATCTCTTTCCACAACCGGCACATGCACTTATTACTTGTGTACCATTGGGTAATTTGGGCTCATGTCTACAGCAAATAGAATGCAGCTCTATAGTTTCATTTCCTTTATTTAAAAAATGAATGACTTTTTCAACTAAGTCGTCGTCATGAATCATTAATGCACAACCCGGTGCAAATACTTTACTCATATAAATTCACTCCCCTTATATAAATTTCCATTTCAACTTTAATTCTTTCAGTTTATCACAGATAACAATTCTCCTCAACATAGAGCGAAATATATAATACTTCAAATCTTGTCAATTCATGCAAAACAAAAAAGGCTATCCAACCAACCTTAGTTGATTAAATAACCTTTTTCTTCCACACAAACAGGGAGACAGGGATTCGAACCCTGATTACTGGTTTTGGAGACCCTAGTTGTATACGGCTGAATCCCTTATGAATCAAGGGGTTCAGCCGCTTCTATCCACCTGCCTAGTGACGCTTTAGTGACGTGAGGGTTGAAACGAGTTGAGGCAAATTTGATTAATTGATAAGCAAATTTCGCACTAATAAAACTTTGTAAACCGCTCTACATTCTTTTTGGAAGTATTGGTTCACTTAAATATACCATTGTGCTGTCGGCTTGCCTCATTCCCCTAACTTTAAAACTTGTAAGAAAATCTCATTGTATATGACCTGTAAAAACAAGTGCTTCGTCAACTTTATACATGAGCATACTTGTAAAAATCAGCTTACGCACAGCATCCTCCCTACTCATTGTTAGGTTTGCATGTGCATTGGGGTTTCTAATTCCAATCATAGCACCTGAAAACATCTCCATAAAGCCAGTTTGAACATTTTTACCACTTTCAAGACTCATATCTTCGAAAACTAGGACTGGGTTCTTGGGAGAGAACACTTCTTTCATTAAAGATGAACCATCATTTTCTTTACCTGAGATAGACAAATGAATCTTTTTTATTCTATCATTTATCTCCTTAAACGCTGACTCCACAGCATCAGCAAAGTGTCCGTCAATAAACTTCTGCTGAGAAACGTCTAGTATCTTAGGATGAATAAAACTCCAAAAATTACTTGAATCGGGGTTTTGCAAATCATACTTAATACTTCTAATAATCATTAGTATTCCACCGAAGACACCGATTTTTATATAGGTAAATCCTTGTTCAATATGAAATAGGTTATCTTTAGCTCTGAATAATTCATTGCTATAAAATGGATATGTTTTCTTAATCTCACTGGATAGCCCAATTATGCAATTTACAACTTCTTTTGTCTGACCCATATAAGGGGTATTTACATTCTGTGTAGCAAGACTCTCTGCCCACAAGCTCAGTTGTTCTAAAAAACTAATCAATTTTGTTTTCCTCCAACCATTTTATAGCTACGGCTTCTCCCTGTTCTATTGCTATTTCTACAGCCTGTTTAGCTTGTTCAAGAAGAAGATTAGATTTTTTACGCAACTTAAATGATTCCTGTACTTTATCGGAAATCTGTTTTTGTAAATCAAGACCTAAAATCGGAATTATAACTTGCTCTATTTCAGAAGGCTTCCAGTGTTGTATTATTGAACCACCTGCATCACGTTCTGCTTGAAGTTGAACAACTAAAGAATTTAGCACTAACGTAATGTAATCAGGGAGTAATTCATCTTTGTTTATAATTTTTAGGTGCAAAATCGCACCAGAAGTAATACAACTTAAATCATCTGTCACTTTATATGCAATTCCAACACTTCCATCTTTAGATAGTAGAATAGTATCCTTTTTCGGGTACAAAGATTTTACATTACTCACTATATTGCGTGGTATTCTTATCTCTGGATTACTAAGCTCAAACTTGGAGAGGTTACTCACACGAACGAATGGAATTCCTTCGTCCCCATAACATTCTGAACCGGGTTCTATAGATTTTTTTATAGTCAATAAGTTTCCTAAAGTATTATGACTAATTTCCTTTAATTTACTAATTATATCATCATATTTTGGCTGATAATATTCGGCATCAAATCTGCCGCTTACATTAAAAGATTCTGAAAATGTTTTAATAGCAACTGCCTCCTTAGTTGGCATGTAGTTTAATAAGCCTAACTCTAAAAGGAGTAGATTTTGCGCTTCACGATATAATTGACTACATTTTTCCTTTAAATTATTACTTAGCAGATATACCTTTTCAATGCTATCTGCAAAATTCTCTGAAAAAACGGGAAATAGCAATGAACTAATAAGAGCCATATTAATATTTGGCTGTCCTGTTATGGTTTTAAAACGATTTATTTGATTCTGCCCATACCGTGTATTTAAAAATGTAGAAATTAAATATGGGTGGTATTGTTTTTTAAATGTTATTTTTGCAATGGCTTGGTTTGAACTGCAGGTAAAGTCTTTGTCATATACGGCAACTCGACCTAGATATTCACCAGCCATTGTTACTAGCACTTGGTTTCTTTTACAGTGTGATTTATGTAAGATTGCGTGGCTTTTTTCATCTATATATCTCAAATAGTTCCAATCAATATAGTTATGTCTAATATTTTGAGTCATTAAAAACGGTATTCCAGAATCTACAAAATTAATATTATTACATAAAGAGTATGCCCCAAAATTTTGAATCGTCTTCATTGCGTCTGATATTTTTGATAAATTATTGCACAAAAGAACTTTCTCAGTTCGAATATAATCTTTTTTATATGTATTGGCATCAATTCTAAAATCAATTATCTTCAAACAATGCGAAAGTTTTATCTCCACCGCTTCCAGCCTGTCCATCAACTGCATATACTCCCCTTCATCAAAGGGCAGGCTTAACGAAAAAAACTTAGCTTCTCCTTCTTTGCAAACAATGCAAAAGCCTCTGCAATACCATCTTGTGTCATTTCATCATGATTAAACAAATCGTGCTTAACAATTAGATGACCATGGGTATCAAGGACATTTTCTTGGTATTCAGTTACCCAAATCTTTCTTACGCAGTCCTTTTTTACATCATCGGCTAAGTCATTAAATTGAACACCATTAAAATATCGCTTCAACTTATCATTGAAATATTGAGTTGCCTCATCGATTGAGCCAAATTTTTTTAGAAATTCCTGTTTTGTATACCTTGTTGTGACAAAACCCTTACCCAACACATCTGAGGCATCTTGAACCTCGACAAACTCCTGAGTTACATATATTTTATCACCAGAGTTGTCTTTTCCTTTTTCTTGCATTGTTGCAAAGAAAATATTATAGTCATCAACTTTTGGACAAAGCATATCATCCCATTTTTGTACAAATAATACGCTGGTTTTTGTTCCTGTATGAGGTTTAAAAGTATTTCCATGTAATCCAACAACAGCCAGTATTCTGGCACGTTCTGCAATAAAATCCCGAATTTGTTTGTCACTCGAATTGTTGAATCGACCCTGTGGTAAAACTATTGCCATTCTTCCACCTGCTTTAAGGAAGTTCAAGTTTCGTTCTATAAACAAAATATCTCGTCCGATTTTAGTTTGCCATTTTCCTTTTGGATTCTTACCTAATTCATAACGTGAAATTATTTGATTTTCTTTTATATCTCCAGCAAATGGTGGATTTGCCATCAGCACATCAAAAGAAAACTCCTTGTAGTCCTTAGAGTTTTTAGGGCGGATTGTTTTTAGTTTTTTGAAACCAGTATTGTAAGTATCATTCCATTCATCCTGTTTCGTAACTTCGTCCCATCTTGCATAATCAAGCGTGTTAAGATGAAGTACATTTGTTTGTCCATCTCCTGCGATAAGATTAAGAGTACGGGCAACCCTAACTGCTTTTTCGTCAAAATCTATAGCAAATACTTTATTTTGTACATAGCCAATTTCATCATTAGAACGCTCTTCGGCAGTAAAGTTATCCCCTTTTGGCAGTCCTTTTCTTTCTCGAATCAAATTCCAAACATGGAATATTGTGTGAACCGTAAAGCCTGAACTTCCTGCGGCGGTATCAATAATAAACTCTTCTTCTTTTGGGTTCATCATTTTTACACACATATCAATTACATATCTTGGCGTAAAATATTGTCCTTTTTCACCTTTGCTCGATTTACTCATAAGATATTCAAAAGCATCATCTACCACGTCAAGGTTTGAGTTGAAAAGTTTTACATTTTGTAAAGAAGCTACGCAAACTGAAAGATGAGAGGGCGAAAGCATAATTTTACTGTCAGTATCAAAAATACCATCCCACTTGCTTTTGGATTCATCAAATAGCTCTGTTATCTTTACTCTTAAATCATTATCAGTACATCCGCTATTTCGGAAACGCAAAAAGGCGGTTTTATCTCTTGCCGCCATCAATTCATCATAGAGCTTAGCAAATATTAGTTTGAAGACTTCCTCGAAAACGTCAACACCTGCGTTCGCCAGAACTTCGTCTTCGATTTCTAGTATTAAATCCTTAAGTGACTTCTTTTCTTTTTGAAGTTTATCAACTCTTTTTAAATCTTCGTATGTAAATTGTTCATTAATAATATCAGACAATTTCTGTGATGCTTTGGGTATATCAGTTATGTCCTCGAAATAATTAGGGTCTTTCCTATTATAAAATGATATTTGCTTACCGTTTGTCCAAACACCTATGGGCGCACCAGTTGCATTACAATAAGATTTCAACTGTTCCTTTCCGTCTTGCAATTTTGGCTTTTTGAGTTCAACAATAATATACTCAGTTGTTGGACGGTCTTTATCACTAATAACAATATCTGCACGCTTTACTTCTCGTCCAAAATGAATGGGTGATTCTAATGATAGGCGGTCAACTGGATAACCATAACTATTTATCAATCTATATAAAAATAATTGCCTTATCGCTTCTTCTGGTGTCAGCTTAATCTCCTTTTTACGCACCAAACACACGATATACGGTACAGCTACATTTTTAACAGGTTTTGTATATATTTTTGCTTCAATAGCACTTATCTCTTCATCAAAAAACTGTGAGTCAGTATAGTTTGAACTTTTGAAAATTTCGTTTAGTAACATTGCACATTCCTCCAATAGGCAGATTTCCAGGCTAAAAACCACTAGTAAATATTATAGTTGTTTCTTTGCAGAATAACAAGACGTGAATACAGAATATATAGCGATAGCACGCCTTTTGTCGTTTCGTACAAAAAAAGATTATATTATCGGAACAATCCGTTAAGTGAAATTCTCTTAGCAGGTTTTGTTATCTTAAAATAATGTTGGTCTCTTACGAATAAGGAATTTCAGGCAAGCCATGAATTTCAAAAGTGTATGATTATTGGGCAAACATGCACATTTACCCCTACATTTAATTTTTTCAGAAGAACTCAAGAACAAAAAAAGTCTGTAAACATTGAGTTTACAGACTTTTTTAACAGGGAGACAGGGATTCGAACCCTGATTTACGGTTTTGGAGACCGTTGCTCTGCCGTTGAACTATCCCCCTACGAATAAGCACTTTGGTATAATACCACAGGAAAATATAAAAATCAAGCATTTTTTTGCAATTTTAATTTTTCGGCTGAAAAAGTAAACACAACTACCCGACCTATCCGAATAGTTGTGTCCCATTACAAACTATTTACTAGCTATTTTATTTTTCGAAAGCCTTTCACGAACAGCAATTTGCAGTAGTTTATAAATGGTTGCCGCAATCGGAACACCGAGCACCATTCCGAGAACGCCGCCAAGACCACCGCCGATAATGACCGCTGCCAAGACCCACATTCCGGGGAGGCCTATGGAAGAACCAACCACTTTTGGATAAATTAAATTGCTCTCGAGTTGTTGCAGTACGAGAATGAAAACGATAAACAATAACGCCCTAATCGGGTCAACGACCATAATGAGTAGCACGCCAACCGCCGCACCCAAGTACGCACCAAACATCGGAATGAGCGCTGTCGCACCAATGAATACACCAATCGTAAGCGGGTATGGAAAATTGAAAACCATAAGCCCCAGCGTACACAGCGTTCCAAGTACCAAAGCTTCCGTACATTGCCCAATGATATAACTTGAAAACGATTCGTTCGCAACCGAAACGACCTTATTAATTTTAGTTATCTGCTCTTTTTTTAGGAATGCTCGCATGAAGTTTTGAATTTGGATTCCCAACGTGTGCTTGCTCATTAATATGTAAATGGCAAACACCAATGCGACAACAAAATTGAAAATGGCACTTGTGAGCGTTCCAATCACACTGATGGTAGAATTTAAAATACCGCCGATTCCCTGTGTGGCATAAGACCAAACATTTTTAAGAATGCTGTTCCAGTCCAGTTTAATTTCTTGCAGTTGTTGAGCAAGCAAAGGAAATCTGTCGTCACTCGATAAGTGCTTCACAATTCCGTCAATAAACGGCGGCAAGGCGTTCGCCATAATGGTGAACGTTCTGATAACTTCCGGAACAACAACAACGGCAACCAAAAGCACAACGCAGATGATTAAAACCATGGACAACAAAATGCAAGCAATCGCCCTCGACTGATTTAACAATCTGTTTTGCGTATGGGGAAAATATATTTTTTCAAGTCTGACAGTAATTATGTTGAGCACATAAGCAATCGCTCCACCCAAAACAAGCGGAAACATGATATGCCAGACGGTTCCCACTCCGCTAAAAATATTTTCTGAGTATAAAATGGCAAGAACAAGAGCCGCTATTACAAATAAGTATTTCATGTTTAATATATTTAACTTTGGTTTACCTTCGTGTTCGTTCAAATTTTCTGCTCCCTCTTAAATAGCTTGGAATTGAATAGCTTCATTTAAACAATCATCTTTGCTGATGGTGCAAGCCAAACGATTCCTGTTCCTTTGTATACGTTTACAAATCCCTCACCAGAAACCGCAGAACCGAGCAAGCTCTTTCCCGATTTCTCAACCGTAAATTGCAAGCCGCCGCTCCACATTAACGCAAAGTTTCCGTCCACTCGGAGAGAACTATCATCCAGATTGACAACAACGATTTCGTCCATTGGTAATTTGCTTTCTAATAGAAGAAGTCCTGTGCCTTTGGCTGTTAAATTGAACAGTCCTTCATTGCCAAGAGCCGCCGAGGAAAGCTGTGTGTTCATCTTGGTTGAAATATTAATTCCCTCACTTGCCGCAAAAAATATGCCGTCGTCTAGTACAAAAGTTTCGTTGTTCAGTTCTTTTACAAGATAATGTCTGTAAGACGGTTCTAAAGCAATATCGCCAGTGCCTTTGTAAAGGGGCTTAATCACTTGCTCACCAGTCACCTTTGCAGAAAAAGCTTTGCCAATCAAATCTCCCACGCCTTTTACATTGCTTGTCATGGAAATATTGCCGAGTGTAAAACTCATTGCCCCTGGCGAAAGCGTTACGCCCTCTTGCCCGCTCAAAGAAACAACCACTTGCCTGAGTTTAATTCCAGATTTTTGTGCAAAATACAAACTTGCTGCTTGGTCGAGGCTGCTTGCCGTAAGTTCGTTGTACTCAAAAACTTCCATTGTCACGCCATTTTTTGTGTCCTTGCTCACTGACGAGATGTTCTTTCTAGCATTAAATATGCTCATTATTAAACCCCCTTTTTTGGTTACAGATGGTTATACCACGTGAATATTTTTAATTATAGATTACAAATTATAAAATGTAAACATATGCCAAGATATTATGCATTTAAAAAAGATTTATACTGAATCTCATTGCTTTTAAGTACCCTTCGTGATATATTTAACATAACTGTTTTAATGCATTTGGATTGCCAAATATTCACAATTAATTATAGCAATCATGCGTTGATTCTGGTATCATGTTTACCATGGCGTGGATTTTTCACCCATCAATTATAAATCATTATAGGGGGAATTAAAATGGGTTTTTTATCAGACATCGAAATTGCACAACTGAACGAAATGAATCACATCACAGCAATTGCAGAGAGTTTGGGCATCGACAAAAAGTACTTCGAGCAATATGGTAATTACAAAGCAAAGATTGACTACAATCTGCTCAACGACCTCGAAGACAAACCAAACGGAAAATTAATTTTAGTTACTGCTATCACCCCTACCCCAGCAGGTGAAGGAAAAACAACTACAACTGTTGGTCTTGCCGACGGACTTCGTGTAATCGGCAAAAATAGCGTTGTTGCATTAAGAGAGCCTAGCCTTGGCCCTGTTTTTGGTGTTAAAGGCGGAGCAGCGGGCGGCGGCTATGCTCAAGTTGTTCCTATGGAAGATATTAATCTTCACTTTACAGGCGACTTCCATGCAATTAGTGCGGCTAACAACTTGCTTGCGGCAATGCTTGACAACCATATTTATCAAGGCAACGATTTGAAAATTGATTCAAGACGCATCACTTGGAAACGTGCAGTAGATATGAATGACCGTCAACTTAGATATATGACAAACGGCTTACACGGCAAAACAAATGGCGTTCCTCGTGAGGATGGATTCGACATTACTGTTGCCAGTGAAGTTATGGCTCTTCTTTGCTTGTCAAGTGACATTGACGATTTAAAGGCTCGCCTCGGCAGAATTATTGTTGGTTACACTCGTGACGACCAACCGATTACTGCAGAAGCTTTAAAAGCTCATGGAGCAATGGCTGCCCTTTTAAAAGATGCACTTAAACCAAACCTTGTTCAAACACTTGAGCACACACCAGCATTTATTCATGGTGGACCATTTGCAAACATCGCGCATGGCTGCAACAGTATCATGGCTACAAAACTTGCTCTTAAACTTGGCGACTATGCTGTTACAGAAGCAGGATTTGGTGCTGACCTTGGTGCAGAAAAATTCTTAGACATCAAATGCCGTGTAGCAGGACTTAGCCCAGATGCAGTCGTAGTTGTAGCAACCGTTCGTGCTCTCAAACACCACGGTGGTGTTCTTAAAGCAGATTTACAAACAGAAAATCTTGACGCACTCGGAAAAGGCTTGCCTAACCTACTTCGTCATGTTGAAAATATATCGAAAAACTTCGGCTTACCAACCGTTGTTGCTATCAATAAATTCCCTACTGATACAGATGCAGAACTTGCTCTTATCGAAGCAAAATGCAAAGAACTCGGCGTAAACGTTGCTCTTTCTGATGTTTGGGGCAATGGCGGCGAAGGCGGACGTGCTTTGGCTGAAGAAGTTGTTCGTCTTTGTGAGCAAGAATCCACACTCAACTTTACATATGAGCTTGAAGACAGCATCGAAGAGAAATTGACTAAGATCTGTAAAAAAGTTTACCGTGCAGACGGAATCGAAATCGTTGGCGACGCTAAAAAACAAATGAAACAATTAACAGACCTTGGCTTTGGCAATCTCCCAATCTGTATGGCAAAAACACAATACAGCTTTAGCGATGACCAAAAATTGCTTGGAGCACCTACTGGCTTTAAAGTTTCTATCCGCAACTTAAAAGTTTCTGCTGGTGCTGGATTTATCGTTGCTCTTACTGGCGAAATCATGACAATGCCTGGACTTCCTAAAGTTCCTAGTGCAGAGAAAATAGACGTGGATTCAACAGGAAAAATCAGCGGCTTATTCTAAAAAACAATTAGAAGCGAGGATATATTATGGAGTTCACAAAGTTAAGTTGTGAGGCATTTGTAGAAGTTTTAGCTTCAAAAGAGCCAGTACCAGGCGGCGGCGGGGCTTCTGCCCTTGTTGGTGCAATTGGTATGGCACTTGGTAATATGGTTGGCAGTTTGACACTCGGCAAAAAGAAATACGCAGATGTGCAAGACGACATCATCGCTTTAAAAGCGAAAGCGGATGCACTTCAAAAAGATTTGCTTGACCTTGTGGCACAAGATGCAGAAGTGTTTGAACCGCTCTCTCGTGCTTACGGAATGCCAAAAGACACACCAGAGCAACAAGCCGAAAAAGACAGCTTGATGGAAGCAGCCCTCAGGGAATGCTGCGGGGTTCCGCTTAACATCATGAAAAAATGCTGCGAAACAATCGTCCTTCATAAAGAGTATGCGGCAAAAGGCACAGCCATTGCGATTAGTGATGTTGGCGTTGGTGTTGCGTTTTGCAAATGTGCTCTTGAGGGTGCGTCACTGAATGTTTTTATCAACACAAAAGCAATGAAAGACCGTGCTTATGCGGAAGATATAAACAAACAAGCAGATGATATGTTGGCAGAATACACCGCTATGGCTGATGAAATTTATAAAGACGTTGCCAAACGTCTTAGGTAGGAGGAAAGTATGGCAAAGGTTTTAAAAGGAGCACCTGTTGTTGAAGCCCTAAACGAGCAAATGACACGTGAAATAGAAGAACTTAAGCAACAAGGAATTTTGCCTACACTCGCTATTGTTAGAGTTGGCGAACGTGGCGACGACATCGCTTACGAGCGTGGCGCTATGAAACGCTGTGAAAAAGTTGGGGTGAGTGTTAAGCAAGTGCTTTTGCCCGCTGACTGCACCGAGGAATCGCTGATTGACACCATAAAAGAATTGAACCAAGATGCAAGTGTTCATGGGGTGCTATTGTTTAGACCACTTCCAAAATACATGAACGACGATAAAGTTCGCAATACCCTTGCTCCAGAAAAAGATGTTGACGGCATCACTGATTTATCTTTGGCGGGCGTTTTTGCTGGCGTAGATACAGGGTTTGCACCTTGCACCGCGCAAGCTTGCATGGAAATTTTAGATTTTTATGGTGTTGACCCAAAAGGTAAGAATGCGGTCGTTGTTGGACGTAGCCTTGTTGTGGGAAAACCAGCCGCAATGATGTTGCTTGGCAAACACGCAACCGTTACCGTTTGCCACACAAGAACCACTGATATGCCAAAGGAATGCAGACGTGCAGACATCATGATCGTTTGTGCTGGTCGTGCAAAAATCGTGGATAAAGAATATTTTGCCGAAGGTCAAATTGTTGTTGACGTTGGCATCAATGTTCTCGAAGACGGTAGTATGTGCGGCGATGCTCACTTTGAAGATGCACAAGATATAGTTGAAGCAATCACACCAGTTCCTGGTGGAGTTGGAACTGTTACCACAAGCGTACTTGTAAAACACGTCGTGAAAGCGGCAAAGAAATCTGTAACAAAATAAAAAAGTAAAAATTTTTGGCCAGAGTAGGAATGATGCGTTAAGTGCTGTTGGATGGGAAGTTGCCAACAGACGAAGGAGTTTTCTCCACGGTATCATTCCGCTTCCACTGCCACATTGATAATATCTTTGTGGCATACAAACCACTTGGCGATCAGTTCGCCTATACTAGGAGGTATTATCAATGAACCGTACAAGAACTTTAGTTACTGTAGGTCTTCTTATTGCACTCGAAATTGTGCTTAGCCGCTTTTGTTCCATCCAAACCCCAATCATGAAAATTGGTTTTGCGTTTGTCGCTTTGGCAATTTGTGGCATGATGTTTGGCCCCTTGTGGGGAGGAATCTGCGGAGCAATTGCTGACTTTGTCGGCGTTACTCTTTTTCCAACCGCCGCTTTTTTTCCAGGCTTTACGCTTTCCACGGCTTTAACAGGTGTTATTTTCGGATTGTTTCTTTACAACAAAGATAAAAGTTGGATGAATGTTGCTATTGCGGTTGCACTGAATTGTCTTTGCATAAGCTTGCTATTAAACACTTACTGGCTCACAATGATTACCGGAACACCATACGCAGTTCTTCTGCCTACAAGGATTATTCAAGTATTAATTATGATTCCGATTCAGTTTATTGTGATTAAGACGATTCAAAAGCCAATTACAGTTTTTGCTAAAAAGCAGTTTGCGTAGTGGATGCTGTTAAGCTTTGAGAAAGGAGCCTACTATGAACCTTTCTAATTATGGTAATTTTGATTTTATATTTTACATTGGATCTTGGCTTCCATTTCTTATATTTGTATTTGTTATTTTTTTCATCTTAGGCAGATTGTTTAAAGGTGGTTTGCAGTGGAACAAAAACAACCACTCACCTGTCTTGCATGTAGATGCAAAACTTGTATCAAAGCGAACCAATGTAAGGCGTGGCGTACGTACCCAGCAACACAGAGGCACAACTTCTACAACTTATTTTGCAACCTTTGAATTTGAAAGTGGCGACCGCACCGAATTTTCTGTAGACGGCTCCGAATATGGTCAGCTTGCGGAAGGTGACACTGGAAAGCTCAAATTTCAGGGTACGAGGTATTTAAGTTTTGAGCGAACAAGAACAATGTAAATTAATAAAAAAGTGGCTGCCTTGCAAAAAAAAATGCAAAGCAGCCTTTTTATTCCACTACACTAATGCTATCCGCTGTTGTCAGATATTTTGTTTCCTCTCGAAAGCACTCTTAAACTTGCTTTTAAAAAGATACACAACTCTTTGGTTTCTACTTCATTTAAATTACATCCTCCCAACCCCATAAATACCTTGTCATACATATCGCAGTTCTCTTCGGTAATCAAAATCTGTAATTTATGCAGCAATCTATCTTTCTTTGAATCGCTGTTATTGCCTTCACCTCGCAGAAGGTAATTAGGGGTAATGCCTAATATCTGTATAAATTTATTTAATCTTCGTGCGGTTGTGCAACGCTTTCCTCTTTCGATTAACCCCAAATAAACTGGCGAGATTTCTGCTCGCTCGTCTAATTCATCTATCGAAATTCCCAACTCTATTCGAGATTCTCAAATTCTATTTCCAATCTCTCTCTGATATTTCAGTTTGCTTTCTTGCATTTTGTATTGCCAGCTCCTTTCTCTATGATTCAGTAGAAATCGTGACGTGCTCCGCCACTACTCTCAACGCTTTCAAGAATGCAGACAATCGAAAAAGGTATGAGTAACCATCTCTGCTAGCTCCCCATAACCCCACGGTACTTGCTTGGCGACATTCCAAAATAAGTCCTGAACGCCTTGCTAAAATAATTGCTGTCGTTGTAGCCCAGTCTTTCAGAAATATCGCTAATGCTCAAGCTATCGTTTTCAAGAAGCGTTCTTGCGCGTTCCATTCGCACTTTTAACGCATATTCATAAATGCCGATGTCATAACGCTCTTTAAATACTTTGGACAGATACTCTTTGGAGAAAAAATATTTCTCGGAGAAATAAGTAAGGCTCATATCCTTGGCATAATTTTTATCAATGAAGTCTTTAATAATCAGCACGGTTTCATTGATGGAATAAGTCTGCATGGATTTTTCATTGGCATTTGTCAACGGCTCTGCTGTGAGTCTTGAAACTGCTGTTTCAATGGCACGGTCAAGCTCTTCTTCCACGATTGGTTTCAATAAATAGTCAACAACGCCAAGCCGAATCGCCATCTTTGCATAGGCAAAGTCATCGTAGCCGCTTATGATTATGTATTTAACGCCCTCAAAATTTTCTTGTGCCTGTTTTAAAAAAGTCATTCCGTCCATAAGCGGCATATTGATGTCCGCAAACACAATATCGGGTTTGATTTCGTGCATTGCCTGTAGAGCTTCCACCCCATTTGAAGCTGTCGATACAGAAGTAATATTGTACTTACTCCATCGCCCAAGTGCTTGAATCACCTTTTGCACTGGTTTCTCATCGTCAACGATTAGCACCTTTAGCATTTTAATCCCCTCTAATCTCAAGTGTTGCGGTCGTTCCTACGTTTTTTGTGCTCACCAAATCAAAAGTGAAGCTTTCGCCATAAATCAAACGTAGTCTGTCTACTAAATTCCGTAGCCCAACACTCTTTGTATTGAAGTTCCCGTCAAAAATATATTTCCTAACTTCTGCAAGTCTACTTTCTTTCATTCCTTTTCCATTGTCAGAAACCCTCACAAAATAGGAATCTTCTTCCGCATACACATGAATTTTTATTTTTATACTTTCGCCTGTGTTCTCCATTCCGTGATTGATTGCATTTTCAACCAATAACTGCACAGACATTTTGGGCAAGAGCAAGTTCTGCACAGTTTCGGAAACGTCTATCTCTACAGCAAGCCGTTCTTCAAACCTTGCTTTTTGTAAAAGCAAATAACTTTCTACATAACTAATTTCCTTTGAAACCATAACCAAATTGTCACCCTGCAACGGATAACGCATGATAAACGCCAGAGCTTCAATCATTCGGCTGATTTCCCGTTGGTTGTTAAGAATTGCCGCTGTCGAAATGGTTTGCAAGGTGTTATATAAAAAATGAGGATTGAGTTGGTACTCCAGTGCTTGCAATCTCGCTTGCTTTTCACTGATTTCACTTTGATAAGATTTTTCAATCAGGCTATTAATTTGCTGCGTCATTTGATTGAATTGTTGGCTCAGTGTGATAAACTCCGAGCTTCCCTCTATGTGAATCTCTGTTTTAAAGTCTCCACCGCCGACCACTGACATTTGGGTTGCGAGCTCTTTTAGCGGATTCATAAGCAGATGCGTGATCCAATTGATTATCAAACAAGCAAGTATCAAAAATATAATTCCAATCGTGACGATGGCTTTCATAGGCTCGGCAATCAATCTATGAATTTCCGTTGTCGGAATTAAAAGCACAAGTTTCCAGTCATCGCTAAACTTCTCATTGATAAGGAAGTATTTTTCTTTTTGCAGTTCCACACGAGGGTTGGCATCCAAATTCATTTTCGTTTTGAGTTCTCGGACAAATTCTTCGTTCGTCAAATTTGGCGAGCTTGAGAAAAACAAACGGTTGGTCTTGTCAAGCAACAAGGTCATGTACCGTGCGTCCGCTTGGTTGACCAAAGTTTCTTTTATAAAACTATTATCAAACGCCGCCGAAACAATCGCCAATGACGCTTGATCTTGTATATTGATTATCGAGCGAAACATTTGTATAAATGAGTTTTTATCCGCAAGCGGCTCAAGCTGCAAATAATTTTTTCCAAGTGTCTCTCCCGAAAACCCTTGCAACTGATTCTCTGATTCAACTGTTGTTATTTTAATATTGGGTGGACTTTTCGAAAGACTAAACAGCAATTTACTTTTTTGCAAATACAAATCAAGCGAGTTTACATCCTTCCTAGAATAAAAATGGTATGAGAACAACGTCTTCAAATAATCTATGTCGCTGTAGCTTAACTGGTCATTGGTTGATACAATCTGTATAAACCGACTGTCGTTTCGAAGCGAAAGCGTAAACCCCATAGCCTTTTCCATATAATCGCCCATCAAATCGCTTTGTAGTTTCAAAATAATTTGATTGGAACGCACAAGCTCGTCAGTTGTTGTTTTTACAGTCCTTACATAAACCAGCGAGATAATTAACGCAAGTGCGACTGTCACAAACAAAATCATTATGATGGATAGCTTTTTTGCTAATGAAAACCTGTTAAAGATCCTTATCCCTTGTTGCATTTTGTCTCTCCATTCTTTGCAATGCTCATATTCCTATACATTTTACATTAGTCTACCATAAAAAAACAAGTCTGTACGGTTTTTTACCACAAAAAAACTTGGTTTTTCCATATAACAACTATGCACTCTGTACTATAATAGATTTATATTAACGACAGGGGGAAATACAATGAAAAAATCAGTAGCAATCGCCTTAAGTACACTCATGCTTATCGGCTCATTAACAGGCTGTGCTCCAAAAGCCGCAGACCAACCAGCTCCAGCGGGAGATGCACCAAAAGCAGACGCACCCAAAACAGAAGCTCCCAGTTCAAACGCACCGACAACGCTTAAATTTATGTTAAACAGCCCAGAACTCACAGACCAATACAACGAAATGGCTGAGGCGTATAACAAGGAACACCCGAATGTAACCATCGAGATGGATATTTTGCAAAACGATTATCAAACCGTGCTTAAAACAAAACTTAACTCGGGTGATATTCCTGATTTATTTATGAGTAGTGCGTACAACGACAACATCGTTTACAAAGATTATGAATACACCCTAAACGATGAGCCATTTATGAAAAATTTTGACCAGTCCATACTCAACAGCGTTATGCTTGACGGAAACATCACTGGCATTCCGTTTCTCGTGCAAGCACACTCCTTTATTTATAACAAGGATCTTTTTACGAAAGCCGGCATTACCACATTGCCAGTAACACTTGATGATTATAAAGCAGCTTGCGAAAAATTAAAAGCAGCAAGTATTCAACCGTTCTCCTCTGGTTTTGCTGAATGGTGGGTGCTTCCACAAACTACATATCCTTCAATGAGTGATGCAAACGGCGGCGATTACGCCAAGTTGTTCACAGATATTAAAGCTGGCAGTGCGAAATTTGGTGAATTGCCACAAGTAGATTTTGCTCTTGACTTAATTGATGTAATCAAAGCAAACAGCGGCAGCAAACCAATGGAGTCAACTTTTGATATGCAATGCTCTGATTTTGCAACGGGTAAAGTTGCTATGATTCACCAAGGAACATGGGCAGAAAGTTCGATTCGTTCTATCAAACCAGAGATCAACATAGGTTTCTTAACAGCACCTCGTGCAGACGGCAAATCCGTTGTTGCTGTTGAGTCAAACCTTACTTTCAGAGTTTATAAAGATTCTACAAACCTCTCAGAAGTTCTTAAATGGGCAGATTGGATTACAAGTTCCGATTATGGCAAAGCTTGGATTCCTCAAAAAATTCAACAAATCTCTCCTTTAACCGGTGTAACTGCTCCTGATACACAACTAGCTGTCGATACTGCCGCTTACCTTGCAAAAGGCGAGTCTTGTCCTTGGTGGATTTTTGGCGGCCCCGACGGAATCGAACAACCATTTGGTACAGCAATTCAAAACTATGCTTCCGGCACATCGGACAGAGCACAAACAAAAGCGGCACTTACAAAAGTATTTGCAGATGCTTTTAACGCTCAATAATTTAAACATTCGGGCTGTGGCAAGTGTCACAGCCCAAATTTTAACAGAAAGAGGTCATTCATATGGAACAGACAGCTCGTAGTAAAGTTCGCCTACCACATTTTTTTGCAAAGCTTCTTGAAATGGTCATCTTCGTAGGCCCAGCAATGATAGCCATTGCAACATTTGTTGGTGTGCCTTTTTTAATGTGTATTTACTACTCGTTTTTTAAATGGAACGGAATCGACAAAAATCCAACCTTCATCGGTATCGAAAATTATATCAGGCTATTTACTGACGATATATTTAAAGGTGCTTTGAATTATACGTTTGTTTACTGCATTTCTGTTGTCATCATCGTAAACGCAATCGCTATTTTGTTTGCCGTTTTAATTGAAGAAATTTCTTTTGGCAAAAGCTTTTTCCGTACCGCTTTCTATATTCCAAACGTTATCAGTTTAATTGTTATCGGCTTTGTCTGGAAATTTATTTTCGGCCGAGTGTTTAGTGGCCTTTATGACCTAACAGGCAGCGGAGTTTTTGACATCAGTTGGCTTGGCGACCCACACTGGGCTGTGATTACCACTGTGTTTGTAACCATCTGGCAGTCACTTGGTTTTTATATGATTATTTATATTGCGGGATTACAAACCGTTCCACCAGAACTGAACGAGGCAGCTTCACTTGATGGTGCAAATGCTGTGAAACGCTTCTTCGCTGTGACGCTACCCATGATTATGCCAGCAATCACTTTTTGCTTGTTCCACTCCATTTCAAGCACACTTAAAATGTTTGAATTAATCTTTAGCTTAACAGGCGGAGGCCCTGGAACGTCAACCACTCCTGTTGCTCTCGATATTTACAACACGGCGTTTAGTAACAATATGCTCGGGTATGGCAGTGCAAAATCTGTTGTTCTGTTTTTCATTGTTGCTTTGATTACCGTTGTGCAAATTTCGTACTTTAAAGGAAAAGAGGTGCAGAGTTGAGTAAAAAAAGAATAATCCAACAAGCGAGTATTTTCCTTCTGTTTTTTGTCATTGTTTTGCTGTATCTCTCACCGCTCGCTCTTATGGTGATTAACTCCTTTAAAGACTACAGCCAAATTATGTCAGACGTTGTATCGCTACCAAAAAAGATAACGTTTGAGAATTTTCAAAATGTATTTACACAAATGGACTTTCCTAAAACTTTTATGAACACCGTCACCACAACGGCAATTGGCGTGTTTGGCATCGTCATACTGGGTGCAACTGCCGGTTATAAATTATCAAGAACTACCACTCGTTTAAGTTTTGTTTTGTTCTTGATTTGTATTTTCCCAATGATGATTCCTTTTCAATCTTTTATGATTACACTTGTAAAAGTTGCAAAGATACTTCATTTAACTGGTAGTGTGGAAGGGCTTGGCGTCATTTATTGGGGGCTTGGTGCTCCGATGGCAATCTTCTTGTTCCACGGATTTGTAAAGGGTATTCCGCTTGAACTTGAGGAATGTGCTTTGCTCGATGGCTGCAATCCTTATACAACATTTGGGTACATCGTGTTCCCTCTTCTTAAACCCGTAACCGCTTCTGTCATCGTGGTCAACGTTATGTGGCTCTGGAATGACTTCTTGCTTCCGCTTTTGGTTTTGGGTAGTTCAAAAACGGAAAAGACCTTGCAGCTTGCGGCATATGGTTTTATCGGGCAATATAAAATGCAGTGGCAAAATATTATGGCTGGTGCCATCATGATTATTATTCCAGCACTTGTAATTTATCTGATTTTCCAGAAACAAATTATAAAAGGCATGGTTGCCGGTGCAGTGAAAGGCTAAACAAAATAAAAATTGGATTAGGGGGATTTTTGTGAAATTTACAGAAGGTTACTGGTGCAGAAGCAAAAGCTTCGAGCATCATTATGCAAGCCAAGCGTTTGATGTGGAAGAAATGGAAAACGGTATGCGAGTGTACGCACCGTTTAACGTAATAAAAGATAAAGGCGATACACTCAACCTTGGTATGCTTACCATCGAATTTACATCAGTTAACGACGGTGTGATCGGTGTTAGAATTTATCACCATGTGGAAACAAAAAAAGACAAGCGGTTTATTATTGAACACAAACCAGAAAACGTAAATGTTGAGATTAACGACAAAGAAGCGATATTAACTTCTGGAGACGTAAAAGTCCGAGTGAACCGTGAGAGTTTTTCCTATTCTTTTGAAGCAAACGGAAAAGTGCTTACGTCAAGCGGATTTAGAGGGCTTGGGTATTACGAACAGTTTCTCACAACGCCGTCCATGCTCCCAGGCGATAACTATATGACAGACAACAAACGTGCGTATATTCAAAATGAACTTGAAATCGCAGTCGGCGAATGCATTTATGGCTTTGGTGAACGCTTCTCGGCTTTTGTAAAAAACGGTCAACAACTTGAGACTTGGAATGAAGATGGCGGTACTTCCTCCCCTGTTGCTTACAAAGCCATTCCGTTTTATATGACAAACAAAGGTTATGGAATCTTGGTTGACCACAGCGACAATGTTTCCTTTGAAGTGGGTAGTGAAAAAGTTGAGCGTGTAGGTTTTTCTGTGGAAGGCGAAGAACTTCGATACTTTTTGGTATATGGCCCCACTCCCGAGCAAATTGTAAAAAATTATACAAACCTCACAGGTCGCCCCACTCTGCCGCCTGCTTGGTCGTTTGGACTTTGGCTGACGACTTCTTTCACAACAAGCTATGACGAAAAAACAGTTAGCTCTATGATTGGCGGCATGGCAGAACGAGATGTTCCACTTCATGTTTTCTCGTATGACTGCTGCTGGATGCGTGAATTTAACTGGTGTGATTTTGTATGGGACGAAAGAGTTTTCCCAGATCCAAAAGCCATGCTTGAGCGACAAAAAGCGAACGGACTAAAAATTTGCTGCTGGATTAACCCCTACATATCGGGACGCTCTGCAATCTTTAATGAAGCCATGGAAAAAGGTTATTTGCTTATGAGAGCCGACGGCCGTGGCCCACGCCAAATGGACACTTGGCAAGCTGGCATGGCAATTGTAGATTTTACAAACCCAGATGCATACGCATGGTATCAAGGGCATATCAAAAAATTAATTGCAAC
>JAVBKL010000011.1:0-11217 GCA_031554055.1 Eubacteriales bacterium
TTACAGGCAGTGGCTTATTGATAAAATAACCTTGAGCATAATTACAGTTGAGCTCTCGCAAGAAGTCGATATGTGTCTGTTTCTCAACGCCTTCTGCAATAATTCTGAAGTTCATTTCCTTAGCCAAAGATATTATCGTTCTGATTATTATTTTGTTTCTCGGATTTTCTTCCAAGTTCATCGTAAAGCTACGGTCAATCTTCAAAATATCAATTGGGAGTGAAGTTATATATTCGAGCGAGGAATAGCCAGAACCGAAATCGTCCAAAGAAACGATTACGCCAAGAGCTTTTATTTGTTCAATAATTTTGATTGTCTTCGCAAGGTTTTCAATAAGCACACTCTCTAAAATCTCTATCTCAATAAGTCGTGGTGGTACTTGAATTTCGTCAAGCATCTCTGTGAGAGTGGTAACAATCATACCATCACGAAAGTGATCCGCAGAGATATTAACACCGACAACTATTTCTTTTCCTTCATCATACCAAATCTTGGCTTGTGTTAATGCTTTTCTTAAAACTATTTTGTCTATGTCTATAATTAAGCCATTTGCTTCTGCATAGGGTATAAATTCAAATGGAGGTAAAATTCCTCGCAGTGGGTGATTCCAGCGAATCAAAGCCTCGACGTTGTTAATTAAATTTTTATCAAGGTCTAATTGCCCTTGATAATACAGTTCAAATTCCTGATTTGAAATGGCATGCAATAGCTCAGAGTTAAGAGACAATAATTTGCCAGAATGCTCTGTGATTGAGGAACTATAGAGCAAATAGTTTTTGTCTGCATCTCTTTTTGCTTCAAACATGGCAGCCTCTGCATTTTTTAAAATTTCGTCAACCGATTCTCCATCTCTAGGGAAAACGCTGATTCCAATTTTTACGGAGGACATAAAAGTGAAATGGTTCAGGAGTATCGGCTCAACCATCGCATCCTCAACACTGTTGCAGATTCTTGCCAGTGTTTCATAATCTTGTAGGTTTCTAATAAATGTGGCAAAAGAAACTCCAGAAAAACGTGATAGGGGGTTTTCACTACCCAAAACGGCTTTCAGTCTGTTTCCAACTTCTTTTATGACTTGATCTCCAGTATAATATCCGAAAGAGTCATTTACGTGCTTCATTTTAGAAATATCAAACATTAAAACGGCAAGTTTTTGACCTGAATAATCGGCAATCTGCATCGCTTCTACTAACATGTGATAGAACAACGTTCTGTTTGGTGTACTGGTTAAATGGTCGTTATAAAGCAATTTATCGATCTCATTGCGATAATAATTTTTTTGCAACAAATGTGACGCAATATCGGTAACGTTAAGAATGAATGGACTAAGTGACTTGTCAAAAAAATACGTGTCTTCAGTTGTTAAAGTATAAAAAACAAAAATAGTTCTTGAAATTTCATCGTCAGTAAAAAATGTAGCGACTAGGTTTTCAGGTTTTGTGCCGTCTGGAAAAGAAGCTTTTAAAGAATCATTTGTAAATGACCATAGGCACTCGCCAGAACTTAAATCTTTCATAGCTTCTAAAACAAAATTGTCATGCTCTAGTTGTACAGCAAAATTTGATTTATACTCAATATCATGTGATGGTGCAATTTTAAAAGAGATATTATAATTTGCTCCGAGCTGTTCAGATTCAAGAATATACATATATGTTGATTGCAAATTGAACGAGCTTTTGAGTAAAAAATAAAATTCGGTAAAAAGTTCAGATTTATTTTTCAAGTTTGAGGTGGCAAAATTGCGAAATGGTCTAAGTTTGTTATTAATCCAAGCAATATTTGTGCAATCAGTTTGCAGCATTTCTTTATTCCCTCCTGTTTTTTTATTGCTATAGTAATTTCATAAGACAGTTGCAGCAAATTATGGCACCGTTGTGCAAATGCGTACTTTGTTTTTAATAATTTAACCGACAACCCAATTTGAAATTGCATTAATCACATTTTAAAGATAAACAGTGTATCTGTCAACCTATTTACGAAATGTGACGCACTGAAAATTTTTATTGACAACCTAACAAATGTAAAATACTATTAAACATAAAAAAAGAGTGGTAGACTTGAAATTATCAGATTTCACAAAGACATTGTTGGTTACGTTGATCCCGACTACTTTAGTAATGATACTCATAATTGCTAGCATTGGATATACAATTTTTGCTGGTGAATATAAATTTTTTGATAAAATGACAGATGTTATTACCGAAACCATTACCACTGACTTAGAATCAAGTTTTAATAAAATAATAAATTTATCAAAAACAACAGCGGCTCAGTTGTCCAACATAAATCCAGATCAGGAGGATGCACGTGCTGAAGCCGACGAAGTCATAAAAAGTATACTGAAGTCCAGTTTAATAGCTAATTATGCTTGGTTTGTTTTTGAACCAAATGCTTTTGACAATAGAGATTTGCAGTCGGGTAGATTTATGAAGTCTTATCAAGTAAAAGATAAAACTGTTGATGAAATAAATTTTTTTTCCGAAAACGATTTAAAAAATTATAAAAGTTCACTTAAGTTTGAAACGGATAAACCACGATTTGATGGACGTTTTTTGATCGGTAAAGGCAGTAACAATGAAAATATTTTTGCAATGGTTTATCTTCATCCCATAATAAGGGACGGTAAAACAATTGGTACGGTTGCGTTTGGTGTTGATTACAAGTATTTAATAAGGGCTTTGTCTGCTTTTGAAAATCGAGCAGGACAAGTTACGCTTATGGTGACTTGGAGTGGTGATGCTGTATACTATGACGCAGAAGATTTTCGTTATGTTTACGATAAATTGCTTAATTTTGTTAATTCTCCGTCGTTGGATGCAAGCATCGCAATTGGTAAAACTTATAGTAAGCGAGAGCATACAGCTTTCTTTGAGGGGTTGTGTTATGTTAGGAGCAAGCCTATCAATTTTGAACTCATTAATGAGAGATATTCGCTCGTTTATATTGCAGAAATTGAAGCTGTGAATAAAAGTGCAAGCGTGTTCTTTATAAAAGTAATTTTTGGAGCCGTAATTGTTCTTGTCATAACTGTTATTTTCGCAATATTAACAGGGCAAAGTAAAGAAAATTTTGTTGCCAAACAGAAAATGATTAACAGGCGAAAAGAATTAAAGCGAGAAATTTTTGAATTTGCCGATGGTGCTGGCTATGAAATGGGAAGAAGTTTACGTAAAATTGAGCTTTTGACGTATGAGACAAATAAAATTTCCAAACAGAGGATTCAGTTTCTATCAACAATTTCCCATGAGCTTAGAACCCCAATGAACGCAATCATTGGAATATCAAGGTTTTTGGCGGAGGACTTAAAAGATGAAGTTGCAAAAAATCATGCACAAGAAATCAATATTGCCGCCCAAGCATTGCTTGTGACAATCAATCACATTCTGGATTTTGCAAAAATTGAAGCTGGAAAATATAAAATAGTTGAGAGGAATTTTAGTGTTAAAAGTTTTATTTATAAAGTAAACACTGTTGTTGAGTTTCTTGCAAAAGAGAAAGTTGTTGAGCTTGAAATTTCAGTATCAAAAAATGTTCCAGAATGTTTGTATGGGGACGATATGGTGCTTGGTCAAATCGTTGTTGAATTTTTGTCATCTGCAATTGAAAATTCAAATAACTGTAAAATAATATTGAACGTCGATTATAAAGATGAAAAATTAGAATTTAGGTTGTGCAATACCGAAGACGGCGTGTTGAGTGAATACTTTGATAAGGTAAACACCATTCAAAATCTTGAGGATGACGAGACAATGGGTGTTGCTCTAAAAATATTGATAATCAAAAAGTTTATTGAACTCATAAAAGCCGACCTTTCATTGGTAAAGAACGATGTATATGGTGATACAATTTATCTCGATGTTCATTTCTTGGAAGGTGATGCAAGTAAACTTGAAGAGAAGAGCTACAAAATGTTTGAAGCCCCGAGTGCAAAAGTTTTAGTCATTGATGATTTTGAGATGAATTTAACTGTGATTCAAACATTGCTTGATTCTCATGAGATAAAATCGGATGTTCAAACCAGTGCGAGGGTGGGGATTGAACTTTTAAAAAATAATGACTATGACCTTGTTATTATGGATCATATGATGCCAGACCTTGATGGTATGGAGGCTGTAAAAATTATTCGTGAACTTGGCGGAAAATTCAAAGATATTCCTATCATCGTAGCGACTGCCAATATTGTCCATGATATAGGGGACGAATATTTTAAAGCTGGGTTTAATGATATTGTATTGAAGCCAATTGAATCACACCGTTTTATTAAGATTTTGAATAAATGGTTACCGTCAGAGAAAATTGTATATTCACGTGAGAAAGAAGACATCGAGTTTAACGTCCCCATAGAATTGAACGAAACGTTAAAGAAAATGAATAATCTCGGCGGTTTAGATATTTCAAAAGGGCTTGCGAGGGTAAACAATAACCAAGATGTTTATGTTCGTACCATTAGAATTTTTCAAACTACACTGGTGCAAAAAATTCAGAACATGCAAAAATATTTAGGTACACAGTCGCTAGGGGAACTAGCAACTGATGCCCACGGAATAAAAGGGTCGCTTGCAAACATCGGTGAATCCCAAATAGCTCCCATTGCAAAAGAAATGGAGTTTGCCGCAAAGGATAAGGACTTTGGCAGATGCCAAAGCTTAATGCCTGTATTGGTAAAACAGTTAAGCGATTTTAGTGAAGTGCTCACACAGGTTCTTGCAAAAAATGATGAAGAACGAGAAATCGGTGGCAAAGAATTGTTGAAAAATGTAACAGAAGGTGTTATAATTTACTTGAATGACTTTGATAGAGCGAGTGCTCTCACAGAGCTTTTGAAATTACAGAAATTTAGTTTCGGTTATGAAATTGACTTAAAGCTTGCAGAGCTTAACTCAGCAACAGAGTCGTATGATTACGATTTTGGAATAAAAGTTGCAGAGGAAATCCTAGACTTATTACAAAGGTAGATGGTTAAACGATGGGGATTAAACAGTATGATTTAAGAGTTATTTCAAAAATTGCAGGGATAGATGTTAAGGCAGTTGCAAAAAACAATGATAACCTTCAGGTGTTTTATAAAAATTTAAAATCCTTTGCCGATTTATCACCAGGTTTTGTGACGTACTTAAGGGATTCATCAAACTATCGCAATGCATCATCTTTTGCTTCTGGAGTGGTTGTGCTCAAGGAAGAGCTAAAAAACATAGGCAGCTTTGCTTATATTTATAGTGTAACTCTATTAGAAAATGCTGTCAAAAACAGAAATACCGATACTCGTGACGACCTTGTTAGTCAAATAGCTCCCTTAATTGAAATGATAGGAAACAGTATTAGAAGTACGCCGCTTGTGGATATTTTGGATTTCCCAGGAGCCCCCACGACATTAAGTGGTGCGGTACAGTATATGGAATCGTACGTTCCAGTGAAAAAAACGGTTTTGATGATTGATGATATGCCGGATGTTTTAAACTCGGTTGAATCGATTCTGTCACAGGAATACAAATTTTTTGCATTACAAAATAGTAATCTGCTTGGCAGATTTTTACTAAAAAATAAAATTGACTTGTTTATACTGGACATTGAAATTCCTGGCGAGGATGGCTATTCAATTTTCCAACAGATTAGAGAACAACCAGCATATGCAAATACGCCGATTATGTTTTTATCAGGCAATGCCACACCAGATAATTTGAAACAGGCTATGGAGATTGGAGTAAACGCTTTTGTTAAAAAGCCGTTCAATTCGACTGCCTTGTTAAAAAGGGTACAAGAACTCATGGAACAACAATAATTATAAAACTCCGAGCTAAAGCAAGGCTCGGAGTTTTTGCTTGTTTAATATTTTTACACTGCCACGTGACAGTTCAACAATTCCTTCACTCGAAAAATATTTAAGCATACGAGATACAACTTCTCTGGCACTGCCCAGATATTTAGAAATTTCTTCATGTGTAAGTAGTAATTCATCAGATTTGATTTTTGAACTTTCGTCCAGTAAGAAAATGGCAAGCCGTTTGTCAAAACTCATAAATAAAATTTGCTCCATCGCCCACATGACGCTAGAAAAGCGGTCAATAACTATTTTATAGGTGTAATTCATGGCGTAAACATTATGATCAGTTATTGTTCCATAAATATTTGAGTTAATTAAAAGAATTTCTGAACTCGTTTCTGCCACGATATGCACATCAAAAGTAATATTTTCAAAAAGGCAAGAAGCGGATAACGGGCAGACATCTAATTCGAAAAGCCGATACAAAGTAATTTCACGCCCATCTTCAGATAATATATACACACGAACGCCGCCGCTTTTTATGAGCAAGACGCCGATGCAGTCGCTATCCAAACTATGAACCTTCTCACCTTTGTTAAATTGACAGCTCACCGTATTTTCTATGAGGGTTTGATGGTCTTGTTCGCAGAGCTTATCCCAAAATGTCAATATTTCGCTCATAAAATTTATATCGCCAGAACTTAGCATTTAATCACGTCCCTTATGTCTTTGCAAATTTCTTATAATATGATATTATCAGAAAAGTGCAAAAAAGAAAAGAGGTGCGTTTTGGATACTTATAGCGTTTTTGCGTCTATTTATGATATTTTTATGACTCCGCCCTATGATAAGTGGGTGAATAATTTAGAAGTAATCTGGAATGAGAGCAAGCCAAAGTCTATTTTAGAGCTTGGTTGCGGCACAGGAAATATTACAACAAGGCTTGCAGCACGTGGGTATGACATGATTGGGGTAGACAGCTCACCGGAGATGTTATCGGTTGCATCTGAAAAGAATTTAAGTGGCGAGATTTTATACCTCAACCAAGATATGCGAGAATTCGAACTGTATGGCACGGTTGATGCCGTGGTTTCACTTTGTGATTGTATGAATTATATTCTTGAAGAAGAGGAACTTTTAGAAGTGTTTGGACTTGTCCATAATTATTTAAACCCAGACGGTTGGTTTATATTTGATATGAACACAAGCTATAAATATGAAAACATATTGAGCGAGAATACTTACGCCGAAACAACAGAAGATGCCGCTTATATCTGGCAAAATTATTATGACAGTGAAGAAGAAATAAATCAGTATGAGGTAAGTTTTTTTATTAAACAAGACAACGGTCTTTATGAAAAGCATGAAGAGGTTCATTTTCAAAGAGCATATGCAGAGCAAAAGATATTTGAGTTGCTTGAGCAATCTAAATTTGAGGTTAAATCTGTTTTGGATTGTGAGAGCTTAGAGAAGCCTGATCAATTTGGTGAAAGAGTTTATTATGTTGCGAGGGTTATAAAGTAAAATTAAGGAGAAGAAAAAATGAGTGATTATATTATTCGTGTAACAGCGGCAGAGGGAAGCATACGTGCTTTTTTTGCTACAACGAGAGAAACAGCAAACGAGGCACAGAGATTGCATCAAACATCACCTGTGGTAACAGCAGCACTTGGCAGAATGCTTACGGCTGGCGCCATCATGGGAACGATGCTCAAGGGCGATGACATACTGACGTTATCCATCAAGGGTGATGGGGAAATGCGAGGCATTACGGTAACCGCCGACAGCCTTGGGCGGGTAAAAGGCTACCCAATCAACCCAATCGTGGACATACCGCTAAAACAAAATGGCAAGCTGGATGTATCAGGAGCGATTGGTGAGGGAACACTTAGCATTATAAAAGATATTGGGTTAAAAGAGCCATATGTGGGAATGATTCCACTTGTGTCGGGAGAAATCGCCGAGGACTTGACTTATTATTATGCAAAATCTGAGCAGATTCCAACTTCTGTGGCACTTGGCGTTTTGGTTGACAGGGATTATTCGGTGAAGCAAAGCCTTGGATTTATCATTCAATTGATGCCGGATGCAACCGATGATGCAATTGAAAAATTGGAGGACAGGCTTCGCAGCTTACCAAATTTAACAAGCTTGATGGAAGATGGTAAATCAATAGAAGAAATCATGGAGTTGATTTTTGAGGGGCTTTCCCCAAGCATAAATGAAACGGTTGAAACCAGTTTTTATTGCAACTGCTCAAGAGAGAAAGTTGAAAAAGCTTTAATGGGCATTGGACATGAGGAATTAACAGACATCATCAACGAGGACAAGAAAGCGACGTTGCATTGCCATTTCTGCCAAAAGGATTACGAATTTGATGAGACATATTTAAGAGAATTGCTCTCAAAAATATAAATACAAATTAAAGATTAGACAATGTAAGTCAAAACTTGTATTCGCATATATTTAACTATGGATTATTTAGGAGTGATTGTGTGAATACACTTACTATATGCACAGTGGCATATCCAAAAGTTATGGCTAAATATTTTTTAAAGGAAAAAGATTTGGTCATAGACAGAGGGAACATTGACGGTATGTATTACATTTGCACGGAAAAAGACTCGGGTTGCGTGATAAGGCTTCGTGATTTAATGGAGAGCATTATTTTGCATGACAACCCTGTGCTTGCCGAATCGGAGAAAGTTTTCAACTCGGTGGCAGAGCTTGCTTTTCGACCAACAAGAAGCATCATGAAAGCAGAGTTACAAGAATTTATCAGCCATAACGATTCAATCAATATAGACGGATACATTGGATTTCGACTTCGTGCATATTCTGAGAAAATAAATTCAATACTATATTCAATCGTTAAAAAAAACTTGCATATATAAAAATGTAGTGCTATAATTGAAAAATATACCAAAGCTATTTTGAGGACAGTACGCAAAGTTGTGTTTTACCAGAGAGGGTTTAAGTACGCTGGAACAACCCAAAACATTTTTGCCGAAGACCACCTCAAAGCCAATTTGGCAAGCGGCTCTAGTAAAGCCCGTTGATTACGTTATAATCTTTTGAGCAGTAATTAGGGTGGAACCACGGATGCGACTAAACAGCGTTCGTCCCTTTTCCGATAGGAGAAGTGACGAACGCTTTATTTTTTTTTACAAATAGAAAATTTATTGTTAGGAGGAAGTAAAATGAAAGTATTATTAAAAGGCGGCACTGAAAGAGTGTTCGACAAAAGTATGACTGTTTTAGAAATTGCAAAGGATATTAGCGAAGGTTTGGCAAGAGTTGCCGTGGCGGGTAAAGTCGACGGTACGGTTGTGGATTTGCGTCATGAAGTGACAGCAGACTGTGAACTTTCTATTTTAACATTTGATGATGCGGAAGGTAAAAGAGCATTTAGACATACAGCATCACATATTTTGGCGTATGCCGTGACAAGACTTTATAAAAATGTAAAACTTGCCATTGGCCCTGCGACAGACGACGGTTTTTATTATGACTTTGACCGTGAAACAGCGTTTACTACTGAAGAAATTAAAGCGATTGAAGATGAAATGAAAAAAATCATTAAAGAAGAGCCAAGCATTGAGCGTTTTGAGCTTCCAAGAGGCGAGGCGATCCAATATTTTGAAGAAAGAAATGAAGTTTATAAAGTTGAATTAATCAACGACTTGCCAGCGGATGCCGTTATTTCGTTCTATAAAATTGGCGAGTTTACTGACCTTTGTGCAGGGCCGCATCTTATGAACCTTAAAATGCTGAAAGCGTTTAAACTCACTTCCGATACAGGCTCATCAGGTGCTTACTGGCGTGGAAGTGAAAAAAATAAAATGCTTTGGAGAATTTATGGAACAGCGTTCCCAAAAGCATCAGAGCTTGAAGAGTATTTAAAAAGACGTGAAGAAGCAAAAAAACGTGACCACAACAAACTCGGACGTGAACTTAAAATATTTACAACTTCCGATGTAATTGGACAAGGCTTGCCATTGCTCATGCCAAAGGGAACAAAAGTGGTTCAGATTCTTCAAAGATTTGTGGAAGACGAAGAGGAAAACCGTGGCTATGTTCGTACAAAAACTCCTTTTATGGCTAAGAGTGATTTGTACAAGGCATCAGGTCACTGGGATCACTACAAAGACGGAATGTTCATTTTAGGCGATGAAGAAAAGGACGACGAAGTGTATGCACTACGTCCGATGACTTGCCCATTCCAGTTTACTGTGTACAACGCAGAACAACACAGCTACAGAGATTTGCCAATTCGTTATGGCGAGACTGCAACTCTTTTTAGAAATGAGTCGTCTGGAGAAATGCACGGCTTGATTCGTGTGAGACAGTTTACAATTTCAGAAGGCCATCTCGTTTGTACAAGAGAACAGCTTGCAGAAGAGTTTAAAGGTGTTGTTGATTTAATTTTCTATATGTTAAACACTTTGGGACTGAATGAGGGCGTGAAGTACCAGTTCTCCAAATGGGATCCAAAAAACAAAGAAAAATATATTGGCGCTCACGAACAATGGGAAGAAGCTCAACAAATTATGTCTGACCTCCTTAACGAGCTCAAACTTGATTATGTGGAAGCAGAGGGCGAAGCGGCATTCTACGGCCCAAAACTTGATATTTTATACAGCAATGTTCACGGAAAAGAAGATACCATCATCACACTTCAAATTGACTTTGCTCTTGCAGAAAGATTTAACATGACTTATGTTGACAAAGACGGCAGCAAAAAATATCCGATAGTTCTCCACAGAACTTCTATTGGCTGCTACGAGAGAACGCTCGCTATGCTGATTGAAAAATATGCGGGTGCGTTCCCAACTTGGCTTTCTCCGACTCAAGCGATTGTTCTTCCGATTTCTGATAAGTACATGGACTATGCAGAGGAAGTTCGCAAAAAGCTTCGTGCTAAAAACATTAGGGTTGAGCTTGATGACAGAGCAGAAAAAATCGGCTACAAAATTCGTGAAGCGAGAAACCAACGCATCCCATATCTTTTGGTTGTGGGCGAAAAAGAAGCAGAAACTAAAACGGTTGCAGTAAGAAGCCGTAAGGGTGAAGAAGGCTCAATTGACTTAAACGAATTTGTCCAAAGAATTGTTGGCGAAGTTGAGAACCGCTTTAACGACGGTGGAGTAGAAATTTAAATAAATTAAAAAAAAGGTTGACACAACTTGTATTTGGTGATAATATGATTTAGATATAAAGCAGAAGCTCCACTTCTCACCCATTTGCCACAGGCTTAGGGTACATTAGTTAATATACTATAGGTGGGCGTATCTGCGTCCACTTTTATTTTTTTTAAAATACCTTAGGAGGTGCGAACTATTACAGAATTAATGATCAATGAACAAATCCGTGACAAAGAGGTTAGGCTTATTGATGCCGATGGCTCACAGCTTGGAATTGTAACGGCAAAAGAAGCATTAAAAATAGCCGAGGAT
>JAVBKL010000129.1:0-6983 GCA_031554055.1 Eubacteriales bacterium
AAATTATAACAATGCCATCGGGTATTCTTTTCTTTTTTATGCGACAGAAATGGTTACAGACAATCAAATAAAATTGCTGTCCATCAATGATGTGGAGCCGACAAGAGAAAATGTTGCAAACAAGAGCTACCCCTATGCGGCAGAGTTTTATATCGTAACGGCTGGTACAAAAAATGAGAACGTGCAGAAAATGATCGATTGGGTGTTGTCAGAGCAGGGACAGAAAATAGTAGAACAGACTGGGTATACGAGCATCAATTAATTATTGGAGGGTTGAGTAATGAGTAAACTGACTAGGGTTTTAATAGGCATCACTTCTGTTTTTGCTTTTCTCTTACTAAACTATAAACTTGTCGGGCTTATTTCGTTTCAAAACGGAGATCGAGATTATTTGGCGATACCAATTGTTCTAAGTGTTGTTGCGTTAGTATATATTATTTATAAATTATAGATTGATACAAAAAAACCTTCCGTGATTGAAAGTCACAGAAGGTTTTTTTGTGTGCTGCAATGCTTGCACTTTGAACGCATGGCTTCAAGGCTCTCATCACTAATGGCGTGTTCCATTTTGCAAGCGTCCTTTTCGGCGGTTAGTTCTGACACGCCAAGTTGCATTAAAAAAGTACGCAAAAAATCGTGGCGTTCATACACTTTAATCGCCGTTTTATATCCTTCTATGGTTAATTCAATATGATTATCCGAGTCGACAGTGATATAACCATCTTTTTTTAAATTACTGGTTGCTTTGCTTACACTTGGTCTTGAATAATTAAATTCGTTCGCTATATCAATCGCATGAACAAAACCGTTACGCTGTTTAAGAATTAGAATCGTTTCTAAATAATTCTCAGTGGATTCACTAAGCTTCATATCCTCGCCCCCGCATCGCTACATTTAATGTGGATAGTATATCATATGCAGAAATTATTTTAAACAGAAATATTTACGACATCTATATGTTAGGCACCGCCTAAAAACTCTGTATATGATAAAATGCCATAAACCTATTGTCCCATGCAAACGGTTGAATAAAAATATTTTTTAAACCAACAAACTTTTTGAAAATACCTACGTATTCTGCATTAACAGGTACATAATCATGAATGGTATCTTGCAATGCGATATAGTGAATATTTTTTTTAAGATACTTGTAGGGGAGGCTACGACTTGAATGTCCAATTAAAAAAGGGAACTCTCGATTTATGTGTGTTATCGCTTTTGTGCAAGGAAAATCGGTATGGTTACGAATTGGTGAGTCGGATTTCGGAAGAAATTTCTATGTCAGAAGGGACTATTTATCCACTGTTAAAAAGATTGAAAGACGACGGGCTAGTTTCCACTTACTTAGAAGAATCGCAAGAGGGGCCACCCCGAAAATATTATAAAATTACAGCGAAAGGAATTAACGAGTATCAAGAACTGGAGCGGGAATGGATTCGGTTTTGCACAGGAGTTAATAACTTGATTGGGGGAATAGAACAGTGACAAAAATGGAATTTATGAAATCATTAGAAAAAAACATATACAAACTAAACATTGAGCAAAAGAAAGATATTTTGTTTGACATCGAAGAACATTTCAACATTGCCATACAAAATGGTCGTGACGAGCAAGAAGTTTGCCAATCACTAGGCAGCCCAAAAGCAATGGCAGCTCAATATGTTGTTAACAGTGCGATAGACAAAGCCGAAAGCACATTATCCATAAAAAATCTTTCCAAAGCAATTGGAGCGGTTGTTGGGCTTGGCTTCTTCAATTTGATATTTGCACTTGCACCAATCATTTGTATTTTTGCTTTTGTGTTTTCCGTTTTGGCAATTGGGGTTTCCTTTATCTTTGCCGGAGGGTTGGCCAGTTTCCTAGCTCTTTTTTTTCCACTAACCCAATCGGTTGTTAATTTTGGAACTCACCCCGTTGTGGTTTTCTTTGGTGGACTGGTTATACTGAATATCGGCGTACTGATTTACATTAATTGTAAGGGATTATTTTTAAAATCCTGTCAATTGTTGGTTAAATATTTAAGATGGAATGTAAAAATTATAGCAGGAGGAAAAAATAATGAATAACAACAATAACAATATGGAAAACAACCAAGCACCAAAAATTGAGGGAACATATAAGAAAAAATCGCTTAACGGTTTGCTCATTAAATCGCTGATTGCACTCCTTGTCATTTTAGCAATTGCAATCGGTTTGTTCGGCAGAAGTGGGAACATTGGTAAGGGAAAAACGGTAGATACTTACAAAGATGAAATTTCTATGGACAACATCGAAATAATACGAATTAGCCTAACAGAAGCCGATTTAGAAATTAAGGAAATTGATAGCGATAAAGCACGATTTGAAATTAAGGGCGAAAGCAAAAACACCTTCGATTTTAATACCGACAACCGTTCATTTACCATTGAAGAAATACAGGGCAGTTTCTTTTCTGTTTTCTCATTTGGAAATTCAAGTGCTGCAAAAGTGACTGTTTACGTACCTAGAAGCTATGGGAAAGACTACGAAATCAAAAGAGCAAGCGGTGACTTTGAATTTGAATCATTAAGAGGAGAAAACATTTCCATCGAACAAGCGTCAGGAGATACAGAGGGCGGAAACATTAATGCTGTTAAACTAAGAATTGATAGCTTATCGGGTAAAACAGAACTAGATAACACAGAAGCAAACGAAATAAAAATAAACTTGGCGTCAGGCGACATGAGTTTGGATAGAATCAGTGCAGAAATGACAAAAATTGACATGGCATCGGGTGACGTTGGTATCCGTGAAATAACAGGCAATGTTGACATAACCCAAACTTCTGGCAGTAGCACAATTGAATACGCACAGCTCCCAGAAAAAATTTCGATTCATACAACATCAGGAGAAGCACAAGTGAAATTGCCAGAAGACTCCATTATTGATTTGGCTTTTGACAAAACATCTGGTAAGTTAAACAACAGTATTGAAACAAGTGAAGGTGCACGATGTAAAGTGGATGTCGAAATGACTTCGGGTACTGTAACGTTGCACTAAGTCTTGAACGCAAAAGCTCGACAAAAAACTTTTAATAGATTACAACTTTAAAGGGAGCTAATGGAATGAAAAAGGCATTGTATTTTATTTTGGCTGGGTTGTTTTTGCTTTTCTGTGGGTTTACAGTTTTTAACGTGTTCATAAAAGCAGAAAACGGTATGCATGACAGCCTTTTGCAAGAAGAGGGCACTCCAGACGAGCGAATCATTATTGTTGGCATGGATGAGCGGAGCCTTGAAGAAGTGGGGCAATGGCCTTGGCCAAGAAGCTATATGGCTAACATGATTCAGAAACTGCATCATTTGGGTGCGGCGACAGTCGGTATCGACGTAATTTATGACAGCTACAGCGGCATTCCAGAGAACGACAACATGCTAGTGGACGCATCTGCTATTGCTAACAATATTGTGCTAGCGGAGCTTGGTGAGTTTACAGAATATGCAGAGGAGCGGCTCGAATCTGTTAATTTAATTACGCCTTTTGAAGAGCTTGGGAAAGTGACCGGACAGGGGCATATCAATGTGTTTCCCGATTCAACTTCGGGCATCTCTATTGGAGCCAACACGGATGGCGTGATTCGCAAAGCGGTTAAAAGCTTTTGGTTTGGCGAACAAGAAATTTTGTCTTTTCCAATAGCAGTTTATTTAAAATATTGCGAGACAATGGGAATTTCGCCGATGTCGCTTGATACAATCCCAAACGACAACTTTGGACGGTATCTAATTGATTTTACAGGAAAGCCAAATACATACACAGAATTAAGTTTTACAGGCGTTTTAAATGACGAGTACCCAGAGGAACTGTTTAAAGACGCCATCGTGTTGATTGGCCCATATGCCGTGGGTATCGGCAACGACCAATATGCAACGCCGCTTGACTTACAACAGCCGATGTATGGTGTGGAAATCCACGCCAATACGATTCAAGCACTACTTGAGCAGAATTTCAAAACAGAGGCGCCTGTTCTCGTAAATTTATTCGTTTTAGCAATTTGGTGTTCCATAGGATTTTTGCTTTTTAGAAAATTCAACCCATATGTATCAGCGGCTTTGCTTGCGGCAATGATTGCCACGCATATTGTACTTGCAAAACTTGTGTATGGGCAATTGGATACGGCCATCAATATTTTTTATCCGTCGGCACTCTTGTTCGTTCTCTACATAACCATGCTCGCTTATAAATTTATTTCTGAACAGCTCGAAAAAAAATATGTAACGGACTTGTTTGGACGTTTTGTTGCACCAGAAGTTGTAAACGAGATTATAAACGGAAACGTTAGTGTGGAACTCGGCGGTGCATTAAGAGAAGTGACTGTGCTCTTTGTGGATGTGCGTGGCTTCACGACTTTTTCGGAAATTACGCCGCCAGAGACTGTGGTTACAATTATTAATAAATATCTCAACTTAACTAGCAGTGCGATTTTAAATAACAAAGGCACACTGGATAAATTTATAGGCGATGCGACCATGGCTGTTTTTAACGCACCAAACCCGATGCCACAGCACGCTCTTTGTGCTTGCAAAACGGCACTGGAAATGCAAAAACATGCCGCAGTTTTGCAGCAAGAAATATTTGAGACATATGGCGTGGATCTGCGTTTTGGCATAGGAATCAACACAGGGCAAGCCATTGTGGGAAACATCGGTTCGGAATTTAGAATGGATTACACCGTTATTGGTGACACCGTAAACACAGCCGCAAGACTTGAGAGCAACGCAAAACCAGATGAAATTATTATTTCGCAAGCGGTTTATGACTGCGTAAAGGATAAAGCGGAGGTGACCCCGCTTGGTGAGTTGACGGTAAAAGGAAAGAAAAACACGATTTCGGTTTATCGCCTAGAAAAAATAATAGACTAAAATTAAGAACCCAAGGCTTTTATAAGTCTTGGGTTTTTGCGAATTCCAAAAACAATTCAGAAACAGGGGAGAGCTTATAGTCTTTTCTGTAGACAAAATAAAAATTGCGATTGAGTTCTGGAAGGTCAAGTTCAATAGCTTGTATTCGGTTGAACTCAAGATATTCTTGTGCAGAAACTTTTGAAACAATGGAGATACCAAGCCCATTTGATACAGAACGGATGATGGCTTCTGTATTGTTTAATCGAGCCACACATTTTAATTCGTTCAGCTCAATTCCGATTGAGTTTAAGAAGTTTGTGAAAATCTTTTTTGTGCCGGAGCCATTCTCACGCATCAAAAACTTATGTCTCCTTAAATAATCAGCAATATTTTCTTCGCTGTCTCTGATAAACTCTGGTTTGTTTGGGGTGATGATGACAAGTTTGTCTGTGCAATAATGTTCAAACACACATTTCTGTTCGTTTTCAAGACTGCCGACGATTCCGATTTCACAAGTCTGTGACAACACACCGTTTATGACTTCGTCGGAGTTGGCTTGCACAATTTTGAAAGTAATCATGGGGAACTGCTCGTTTAGGCTTGTGAGTATCTTGGGCAATAAATTTTGTGCTGGAACAGAGGACGCCATGATTTCCAGTTCGCCGATGTGCCTGTGTTCAAAGTCATGCAATTCAGAGATTGCTTTGTCTTTTAAGCTAAGAATGATTTTTGCGTGTTCGCAAAGCAGCTTGCCTTGGCTGGTTGGAAAAATCTCTTTTGTGGAACGAAAAAGAAGTTGAACGCCCAATTCTTTTTCAAGTGAATTTATGTATACACTGATTGATGGCTGAGAAATAAACATTTCTGTCGCCGCCTTTGAAAAGCTGGAGTATTTGACTACATTAACAAATGCTTCAAGCTGTCTAAAATCCATTTTAAACCTACTTCCTTCATTTTCCTGTTTATTAAAAATTTTAATTAGCATTATTATATATGTTAATAATAATGTTTGCAATAATTGTTGCATTATTAACAATCTTAATAGATGCTCTCATTTCTATTCAATATTGGTATTTGAAATATTTCAAACAATGTATGATAATGTACATACCATTTGGGAAGGAAAACCTTATGAAAAATTATTCCAGACAGATAAACCTAGAGTGCATCTCTTGTGGCAAGTGCAAAAGCAGTTGCGTCATGCTAGATACATATAATGTGAACCCAAAAGAATATTTTGGTGAGCCGAGTGACACAGCAATCATTCCATATTCTTGTATGATGTGCGGTCTTTGTGAGAAGGTGTGTCCAAAGTCGCTTCACTTGGGCGATGGCTTTATGGAAATGAGAAACGATTTAGTCCACGTGAACAACGGAAAAATACCGCTTAAACAACTAGGAAGTGTGGAAATGCACCAGAGACTTTCTTTTTTCGGATTTTTTACTGCGATTGGGAAAGGAACAAAAAAATGAAATTAGCATTTATGCCAGGCTGTGCTCTTTCGTCCTATAATCCGATGCTGGTTAAGAAAACGGCTGATTTTTTGCGTTTACATGATCGTGACATTGTGATTTTACAAAAATGTTGTGGCAAGCCAACCAAGTATATGGGCGACGAAGAACTGTTTAAACAAAGGTTTGATGGGTTCAAACAGGATGTTTCGGCTTGTGGGGTTGATAAAATTATTACGGCCTGCTCGGGTTGCCATGCCACCATCAATAAAATGTACGGAATCGAAGTTGTATCGCTGTGGGAAATTCTTGAGCAGATTGGGATTCCAAGTGAAGCGATTGGCAAAGGAAATAATGTTCCGTTTACAGTTTTTGATTCATGTACAACAAGAGACAATCCCAAAGTACACAACAGCGTAAGAAATATAATGACACAACTGGGTTACAAAACCGTACCATCGCCACATGAGCGTGAGTACACCCTTTGTTGTGGATTCGGGGGAATGGTTGGCGTAACCAATCCGACGATTGCAACCATGAATGTAAAAAAGAACCTTGCAAGTTTTAACACAGAGCAAATTGTTGCCTATTGTTCAACTTGCAGACAAGCCTTTGGCGTAAACGGTGGCAAGGCGTGGCACTTGCTTGATTTAATTTGGGGCGATGCTGTAA
>JAVBKL010000238.1:0-2524 GCA_031554055.1 Eubacteriales bacterium
TTCAACGATCTGGAATTTGGCGAGGTTGCCGGGCTGCCCAGACTTTTGGATGTGGGGCAATGTAACGACTCGTATTCCGCAGTAAAAATTGCAACAGCACTTGCCGAAGCATTTGAATGTGGCATTAACGACTTGCCTCTGTCGCTTGTTATTTCTTGGTACGAACAAAAAGCGGTTGCTGTGTTGCTCGCACTTCTGTACCTTGATGTGAAAAACATTTACCTTGGCCCAACGCTTCCCGCCTTTTTAAGCCCAAATGTTTTGCAACTCCTCGTTGATAATTATAAACTCAAACACATCACAACGCCTGAAGAAGATTTAAAATCAATTCTTCAATTGGCATAAAAAAGCATAAGAAAACTCCTAAAGCTCATTCGTGCGGCTTTAGGAGTTTTCTTTTATGCATACTTCTTCACAAATTCAGCGAGGAACGCATTATATTTTTTTTGCACGCCTGTTTCTTCTGCTTGCTTCTCAAACGCAAGAGATTTTTGGTTAATCTCGTCTATGATTTCCGCCGAAAGGGTTTTTGCCGCATAGGTAAATACAATCGCATTTTCTTTGTCAATGTGACGCTTAATCAACTTGGTGTACCCAACTGCATTCGTCACGATGTCAATTTTGCTTTCGCTCGATGGCGAATTTTCATACTGGTTGAGTGCCTCTGTTAGTTCTGCCATAAAAAGTCTGCCAAGGTCATGTTCCACAAGCATTCCATGTGTAACAAGATTGGTGCCTATTTTACCCAAATGCGTAATCATCTCTTTGAATAAAAACTGCTCTTCTTTTCCGTGATGATGCTTGTCTGCATAATTTTGAACAAAGTCCACCGCATCCCTAAAGTCCGAAACGCATACTTCTTTTCCTTCCAAAATGCCTACGCACGCATTGCGTAACGCTTTGCTAAACAGAATTATGTCATCATGCTCCGCTATCATTTTTTCAATTGCGTTCATACTTACCTCCTTTCAATACAGCGAGTCGTCTCATTTACTTTTTCATAGGTTAAATTGGTATCTTCAAGCATTCCCTCCATTAATTTATCACGAAGCTTGTAATACAACTCAATGTTTCCGCCTGCTTTGTTCCAGTGATCTTCATGCACGCAGATATTTCTTGCCCAAACCACTTTGTCATCGCTGTCAGAAATTAATTGGTTTGCCCGATCACATGGCATTCCATCAAGGAATGTGGACTCAAACTGCCTGTAAATACCTCTTGCTGTATCCTCATCTGTGAACTTCGATTCTTTTCCTATTTCAAAAAACAACGCTTCCAGTTCAGAAAAAGCGTTCTCATCACTCTCAAGTATGTTTGTTATCGCATAAGCAAACCTGCCCTCTACAACTGAAACACGTTCTTGCAACCAGCCATGAATGTTGGTTCCGTCGATAATGTTCTCCAGTGGCTCCGACTCAAGTTTTCCATATTTTTTGTCCAAATCCGCCTCAAGCGATGGACAAATATTTTTCTTTTTTGTAAATTCAATCACTCTGTTTACAAGTTCATCTTGAAATTTAATTTTCTTAAATAGCCAATAATGAATCGGTCCTAAAAATGCACTCATAATCGCAACCCCTTTTTATATGATTAACTAAAACCCCTATTGGAAAAAAACCAGCAGCAACATTTTAAACTGCTCTGTCGCAAAAACAGCGTGTGGCTTATTTGCTGGCATGATGATTGTCTGCCCTTTTGATAATGTATATTTGTTTCCGTCAATTGTTATTTCGGCTGTGCCGTCCAGTGCCGTTACCATTGCATCTCCGTCTGATTTGTGGGAACTGATTTCTTCGCCCTTGTCAAAAGCAAAAATCGTTGTGCTCACCGCTTTGTTTTGCACGAGCGTCTTGCTTACAATCTGCCCCACTTGATAGCTCACCGATTCGGACATTTCAAAAACAGCTTCTACATCCACATTCTTTATAAAATTTTTATTCACAACCAAACCTCCCTCATGCAATTTGTTTTCTATAGCAATCATACATCATGTTCCCTTGAAAGTCTGTTTCATTTGCGACAATTTCTATGTCAATTGCATATAATATCAGTATGCTTAAAAAGATTGTAGGTTATGCCATGACAAATTTTAATTCTTTTATTGGAAAAGTTACCTCGATTAGCGATTTTCCCATAACCCAAAATGATGAACACAGCGGTTGTTACAAACTTTTCACAGTCGAAAACGAGCAAGGCGATGTGGTCAACTTGGTGGTCACACCCTGTACTTATTTTTTTAACCAAAACGTTGTTTCGGTTCGTGATTGGGTAACCGGCTACTATGATGCAAACGCTCCCACCATCATGATTTTTCCGCCGCAGTATCGGGCTCTTATCATGGTTCAAATGAACCGATTCCAAAATGTGAAAGTCGATTATTTTGATTCCGACCTCTTAAGTCGTGACAAACAACTGCAATTAAATATAGGCAGAAACACACAGATTTTGCTTTCAAACGGTCAACCCTTTACAAAAAATCCTGCAAACCGAGATTTAATTGTGGCGTACAGTTATTCTACAAGAA
>JAVBKL010000131.1:0-6174 GCA_031554055.1 Eubacteriales bacterium
GCCGCTTCTGCCCCTGTTAAGTCTATTAAAATCTTTTCAATGTTTAACAAACGATTTCTTCTTACGTCTGTTTCTGTGCTGTACTCAAGATTATTATAGTTTGTTGCAATATCAAATACTTTCTGCGCAGCCTTAACCGAAATGGGTGCACGTCCCATATTGGTATGAATGATGATTCCTGTTGCGTTAATAACAGGCTTCAAAAATTCAGAAACTTCTTTTTCAAGACAAATGAGTGTCGCTTGCAAAATCTGGCCATATAGCTCTTGCCTGGTGTAAGTTTGATCTGCATTCTTTAAGTTCATTCTGCATTCATCAATACTTACACGCAAAAAATCCGAGAGCTTCGCCCTCGACATATATTTGCCGAAGGCCGTAAGCCTTTGATCATTTAAAAACTCATCCATTTTCGGTATATTTCTGAAATTGCTGGAAAACTCAGTGCTCATTGAATCACTCCATCTTGGGTTATCGCCTCAAATTTTTTATTAAGCCCAGTTTGTCGGGCAAAAAAAACTTTTGAAACAGAAACTTTTTTAAAAGCAAGTATCTGCATTGCCAACTCAAAGTTATCTTTCGAAATTTTAATAGATAAGCCGCAACCTGCTGATATTTGTGTTGGCAACGGAATAATTTGCGGTGATAAATTTTCGTGTTTTAATGCATTTTCTGCCGCCATTGCAAGATGAGTTGAATCAAATGTTAAAACATAATATTCCTCGTACATCGTAACTCCCCTATGGCTTTATAACTTTACTTGCATTTTGCATCATACTGATTATTGCATACATATTTGTAACAGAGCCAACCGCAAGTTCTTCTGATATACCATAAAAATTTAAGCAAGCACCGCAAGTATAAATCTCTACGCCATTGTTACTTAATTTTTGCAAGTTCTCAAGCGAATCCGAATTTTTAACAGTGAGCTTTGCCCCACCGTTGTAGAATATGATTTTTGCTGGCAAGGTTTCAAGTTCTGTCAATGCATAAATAAAACTTTTAAGTAAAGCACGACCTAGATCTTGATTTCCTTCACCCATTGCTTCACTTGCGATCACAACGATGGAACTGTCAGAACTTTGTTCTTTCACGTCGCTTGCCAACGTTATATTTTCTGTTTGTGTTGTGTCTGCAATTCCTTTTATTATTGCAACGTCAAAATGCTCATCCGTAACTTTTTGTATATTAATTTTGTACCCTAGCTCATTGCACATTTTTTCTAAATTCTGGGTAGCGATTTTATTATCAACACTGATTAAAAGCTCTGCGTTTTGCGGCATTTCTCTTAATGCATTTCTAGCTTTTATAACTGGTATCGGACAATTTTCCCCAATCGCACTAATTCGCATTTAACTCACCCCTCACTAAAATATCTGTTTCTAGTCGTTCGACTACCTCGCCGACAACCGCTGATTGTAGCGACAACTGTGATAGTTCTTTCAAAAGAGCATCGCAATCTTCTGGGTTAACACTCAATAAAAGTCCACCAGAAGTTTGTGGGTCAAACAAAATCTCTTGCAACGCAAATTCAACATTTAAGAATGCAACTCGTTCACTCAAGAAATTTCTGTTCTTTTGACCAGCGGCAGTTATGACGAAATTCTTTGCATAAGCAAGTGCCTCTGGAATATACGGAACGTTCTGTGCATCAACTGAAATGGAGTAGCCTTTTTTACACATTTCATATAGACGCCCCAAGAATCCAAATCCTGTAATGTCTGTTGCCGCATGAACTCTGTATTTTTTTGCAATCTGTGCCGCATACTTATTTAAAGTTTGCATTTGGTCGATGGCTTTTTCAAAAGCTTCTGCTGATGCCTCGCCCACTTTTTCGGCGGCGGTTATGATGCCAATGCCAAGTGGCTTTGTTAGAATGAGCTTGTCCCCGATTTTACAATTATTATTTGCCCATAATTTTTCGGGGTGAACAACGCCTGTTACAGACAAACCATATTTGGGTTCTGGGTCAATCAACGAATGACCACCGCAGAGAACACCCCCCGCTTCTGCAACCTTTTCGGCTCCACCACGCAGAATTTCGCCCAAGATATTAATGTCCATCTTTTCTGGAAAGCACACAATATTGAGAGCCATGAGCACTTCACCGCCCATTGCATAAACGTCACTAAGTGCATTAGTAGCCGCAATTTTGCCAAAAGTATAGGGATCCGCAACAATTGGCGAGAAAAAATCAAGTGTTTGTACAAGTGCGGTATCTTCGTTTAACTTATAAACAGCGGCATCATCTGAACTTTCCATGCCAATTAATAAGTTTGGGTTTACAGTTTTAGGAATTTTATGTAGAATACTACTAAGCGTGTCTGCACCAATCTTTCCTGTGCAACCACCACAGCTACAATATTTATTTAGCTCGTTCATAGGAAGCCCCTTCCAAATAATTTAAGTTAGGTGTGATTTTTTGATATATTTTGATAACGCATCAACCACTTTACCAAAACCGCCCGAAGTTGCACAGGCAATTTTTGAAGCTGTCAATAGCTTTGGAAATCCTCACCGTGGAACAAGCAAATCATCACTCATTGCCGCACAACAAATTTATGAAGCAAGAGTGTCACTTGCCGAACTGTTTCATGTACCAAATCCACTAGACATTGCCTTTACTCATAATGCCACAGAGGCATTAAACGCAGTGATTCGCACATTGTTTTCAACCAATGATCATATCATCTCAACAGTGCTCGACCATAACTCTTCTATAAGACCGCTTCATTTGTCAGGGTCGCACGTATCATTTGTCGGAATAGACAGTAACAGTTGTTTAAGGTATGAAGATTTCAAAAACCATTTGCAGCCAAACACTCGGGCTGTTGTTTGCAGTCACGGTTCAAACTTGACTGGACAAATAACCGATTTGCATTTTTTGCAAGATTTTTGCAAAAAAAATAATCTGTTGTTAATTTTAGATACATCACAAACCGCTGGCTTTTGCGAAATTGATGTACAATATTATAACATAGATTTTTTAATTTTTACAGGTCATAAATCACTATTTGGGCCACAAGGCACAGGCGGAATTTGTGTCAATAATTCAAGCATAAAAATAAAACCATTTAAAGTCGGCGGAAGTGGCAGCCATACGTTTTCTAAAGAGCACCCAAGTTCTATGCCCGACGCTTTTGAAGCTGGCACATTAAATGCACACGGCATCGCTGGGCTTTTGGCTGGCGTAAACTTCATTAAGAAAACAGGTCTTGCAAATATCCAAAAACACGAAACCGAGCTAACCCAATATTTTTATGAAAAAGCAAAATCAATTCCAAATATTAAGATATATGGCCGCTTTTCGGATTCACCGAGATGTCCGATTGTCTCATTAAATTTGGGGGATGCCGCATCAACGGATGTTGCAAGCTATCTCGAAGAAAACTTTCAAATAGCCACAAGAGCGGGATTTCATTGTGCCCCCCTTGCCCATGAAGCTTTGTGCACACACGAGCAAGGAGCAGTACGTTTTAGTTTTTCGTACTTTAACACAAAAGATCAAATTGACGTGGCAATAAATGCACTTAAATCTTTATAAATCCATCTTTGACAAGTGCATCTTCTGCACTTGTTTTATTTTTATCGTTTACAAGCACGATTGGACCTGTGCAACCCATGCCACTTTCTGCATAAATGCCATGTGACCAAAGGCTCGAGACTGCGTTTTCAAGTTCCATGATGTCAACGCCTTTGATTTCATACGTTACAACTTCTTTATCAGGAGCTTTCACATCGGCTACAACAGCACCTTTGTTAAGACCCGCAAGAATGTCATCAAGCTTTGCTTTTTTTGCAAGGGCATATTCATCTCTTGCAACTTGTATAATATTGCCCTCGGCAAGTTTTTTTGCATATTGCAAGGCGTTTGCAATCACAGGGCTACCCGATGCACGTGAGATAATCAAAACAAGTCTGTTGTAACCATCACCGATGCCAGGGCCGTAGCCATAGCCAGAAGCTTCATAACTTCCGCCTGTGGTATATGATGAAAACATTTTCATTAGGATATTGCCTGTAAGCGTATCGTTTACCATTACGTCAACGCTGCCATTTAACAAATCGTTGCCACGCATAATGGCACCACCGTCTGCTCTGACAGAACTTGAAAAAGCAATTGGATAACCATTGTCTATGAGTGTTGTTAAAGCACGCTCCACTGCATTTGCACCGTCAACATTTAAGATGCCAAGTGTAGGAGCTTTTGCACCCAACGCTTTTGCAACTGCGTTTCCGTTGATTGCATTTCGAATCATCGCTTCCACACGGTTAGTCGCAGATGTTCCTGTGGTTGTGGCAATCAGCATTTCTTTTCCACGAACAGGGGTTACTACTTTACCAACAGTCGAAACACCGATTGGGAAATTATAATGAAGTGTCACACAACCAGCGATAGTTCCACTGTCAAGCAACTCTTCCATTTTTGCATACATTTCTTTTTCGTCATTGACAACTGCTTGCTCAAGTTTGCTGTCACACTTAGGGCCTATTAACACAACATCTACACCATAGTTTGCTTGAGCCATCTCTGCCCCTTGCAAAATATTTTCGATACCATGTTCGCTACCCAAAGTGGTATCACCAATTTTAATTTTGCTCTGGAAGTGTCCTGTTTCAATTGCGTCCGCCACTTGCATAAACGCTTGACCTAGCATCTTTTTTACATTTGAGTTCGCCATACGCCACCTCAATCCTCTAAAAATTGAGAAGCAAAGCCTCTCATCGCCTCTGCAATCAACTTTTTAATTTGTTGCTCGGATACGCCGCCTTCTGCCGCTTCTTCGCCTTTGTTTCTTTCAATAACGATGGAAACGCCGTCAAACAAGTTTGTCATTCTGCCAAGGAAAAGACTTCCCTTTCCAATAACCATGACACGGTTAAGCTCGCCTTTTGTCAGTTCATCGTAAGCAAATCCTAAATACGGAACACCCGATGGAATATGTCCTTGTGTTGGAGCCCAGCCAGCCATGCCGTAAGTTTCGATAAATTTACCCATATCTGCTTTTTCGATTTCTTTACGCATAGCAGCCAAAGCCGCAATCATCTTGTAGTTAGATTCTGGTACGTCACCCGCACCTGCTGGCTTCGTAATATCAGGATTTTGCATTTCAACGCTGTATTTGTCAACATCAGTAATTTTCAAACCAACTCTGTCAAGTGGTGCCGAAACAAGTGATGTAATAACTGCCTGTGGTGATGCACCCGTACCAACGGTATGGCGACCCACGATGTTTGTATTAAATACTGGAGAAACATTGTCATTTTTTGAAACCAAAACTGCAAAGCCGCCTAAAACGTCCTCAAGAATCGGAATATTCTTTTTCACATGGTCTTTGCCGTTCATGCCAAGTTTTGCTGTTGCACCGCCCGCAACCACAACTACGTTTTGGAAAGTACCAGCTTTTACTAGCGAAGCCGCTTGAATGAGTGCATGCGTTGGAGCTGCACAGAAACCACGAAGGTCACTGCCTGTTGCATTCATCGCTCCGCAAGATTCTGCGATTGCTTTTGCAAAGTTGCCGCCACCTCTTTGGTTCATGTCACCACAAGCCTCTTCGGAACACTCAATTACATAATCTATATCAGAAACGGAAATTCCATTTTTTGCAATCAAATTTTTAAATGCAAGAACACCAGAAGCTTTACCAACTAGGTTTTCAAACAAAATATGTGCAGTCAAGTTTACATCAACGTCGTGAGCACGTTTCACACAGCCAATCAATTTGCCATCATGATAAAGAGCTTCTGCATGATGCTCATTTACTAAGTTTTCAATTTCTGAAAGTTCAACGCCCTCTTTTATTTTTTCTGATTCGCTTTTAAAAAGTGGGTGGTTTGCAAGTTTTTCATTTGTAGCAGTAGTAAAGCTTGCTTCAAGTTGAACAAGATCAAAGGAATCAACAATTTTTAACAGTCCAATAAATTCGTCCTGTGGCATAATTTCACCAAGTCTGCCATAGCGATTTGCGTCTTTTACTTCTTTATCGTACCAAGGCATATCAAACGCTTTTAGTTCTGCTGGAGTAATTTCTCCAATATAAGTTTGGTTTGGTGGATAGTTTACTACTTGATCAAAAGAGCGTAAACAGTCACCGATTTTCTTTAAATATTCAGAATCTGGGTTCACAAATTTCTCAGTCGTCTGGGTGGTTCCGTTGTGCAGAACCATATCAG
>JAVBKL010000074.1:0-3260 GCA_031554055.1 Eubacteriales bacterium
GAGAAAAGACTATGTCGCTTACTCGTCCTTACTTAAATAATAGAATTATATTAATGACAGCACCCAATGTTTCATTGGTAACAAAAGAATCGCTTATAGACTTGAGAATTGGCACGCAGGCAAAAAGCTCGGCACTTGCAGTTGTGCAACAAGACCCGATTTTTCCTGATCTAAAGAGCTTAAACGAATACAATACATATGACGAAGTTATCATGGATATGAACGCTGGGCGTATTGATGTAATGGCTGTTGATGAAGTGCTTGGCATGTATAAGAATGCCAAAATGGATAATAAATTTGGCGTTTCCACCGTGGATTTTGGCGATGACTTTTATGTTGTCGGTTTGAGAAAAGAAGACAAACTTCTGACAGAGCAACTGCAAAAAGCAATGGACGCCGTGATTGCAAATGGCACTGCCAAGACAATTTCCGAAAAATGGTTTGGCACAGATATAGTTGTGAAGTAGCCGAATGGATTATATAATTGGAATTTTGCCAGCACTTTTGACAGGCGTAGTTCAAACCCTAAAAATATTTGCACTCACGCTGATGTTTGCTGTGCCGTTTGGACTCATCGTGGCGTTTGGTGCAATATCAAAGAACATTGTTTTAAGAAGCGTGGCTACCGTCTATGTTTGGATTTTTAGAGGTACGCCGCTCTTGCTCCAGCTGTTCTTTGTGTATTACGCTTTGCCGCTTTTCACCCCGATTCAATTGGATCGGTTTCCATCGGCGGTACTTACTTTTATTTTTAACTACTCGGCATATTTTGCGGAAATTTATAGAGCAGGGATTCAATCCATTGACAAGGGACAATTTGAAGCTTGCAAGTCACTTGGGTTTACTTATGGCGAAACAATGCGGTTTGTTGTGATTCCACAAACGGTAAAACGTGTGATTCCGCCGATGTCAAATGAAATTATTACGCTAGTAAAAGACACGGCACTTGTAGCGGCAATCGCTGTGCCCGAACTTTTAAAGAGTGCGAAAGATGCGGCAAACCGTGATGTAAACCCAATGGCATATGCAGTGGCTGCCATGATTTATTTATCATTAACCTTTGTGCTCACGGTTCTATCAAAGAAACTTGAAAAGCATTTCTCTCGACATGAATAGGGCGGTGACATATGCACATACTCGAACTGGATAAAATCACAAAGCGTTTTGGGTCGACAACTGTTCTTGAGCATGTAACCCTTAATGTTTCACAAGGCGAGACTGTTTCTATCATTGGCTCCTCTGGTGCGGGAAAAAGCACGTTGCTCCGCTGTGTCAATCAACTTGAGTTAATTGACAGCGGGCGAATATCCTTGGAAGGCGAAGAGTTGGTGACGACAGATGAAAAAGGGTCGGTAAACTATTTGCCAGAAAAAGAATTAAGACGAATTCGTTCAAAAACAGCAATGGTGTTCCAGCACTTTAATCTTTTTCCGCATTTGACTTGTTTGGAGAACATAACGCTCACAGGGATAAAAATTAGGAAAGAAAATAAAAGCGAAACAGAAGCGTTTGCCCATTCCCTGTTAAAAATTGTTGGGCTACCGCACAAGGCAGACGCATATCCTTCACAATTATCGGGTGGACAAAAACAAAGAATTGCGATTGCACGTGCCTTGGCACTCAAACCAAAGGTCATGCTCTTTGACGAACCAACGTCTGCACTTGATCCAGAAATTACAGGAGAGGTTCTCACGGTTATTCGTAAACTTGCAGAAGAAAAAATGACGATGCTTGTCGTGACACATGAAATTCCATTTGCTCGTGATGTTTCGGATTCAGTAGTGTACATGGACAAGGGGCAAATCGTTGAAGTTGGCAAGCCGACTGAAATTTTTACAAATCCAAAAACGGAAAGACTAAATACGTTTTTAAGTTCAATATTGCGAATATAAACGAAAAAAATGGAGTGATTCGTAATCGAATCGCCCCATTTTTTTGTGCTATTATCTTTTTAATGTAAATATGGAAACCATATTGCTCAAAGTTTCTGATTGGCTCGATAACTCTTCGGCAGCAGCAGCGGCTTCTTCACTGGTGGAAGAGTTGCTCTGTACTACTTGCGAAATTTGGCCAAGCCCAATGGTAACTTGTGAAATAGCTTGAGATTGCTCAATCGACGAGTCTGCTATTTGAGAAATGATGCCAGACACTTCGTTTACATCACGAACAATCGCTTCAAGGGATTGTGCTGTAGATTTTGCAACATTGGCACCATCGTTTACTTTGTGGATTGAATCTTCAATTAAGGTATTGGTTTCTTTTGCCGCAGTTTGGCTTCTTGCAGCAAGATTTCTAACTTCTTCTGCAACAACCGCAAAGCCTTTTCCGTGTTCACCAGCTCTTGCCGCTTCAACCGCTGCATTTAAGGCAAGCAAATTTGTCTGAAACGCAATATCTTCGATCGTTTTAATAATATTTGATATGTTTCCACTCGATTGTTTAATGCCGTCCATAGCAACAAGCATTTTTTTCATTTCGTCGTTTCCTGTGAGTGCGTTCTTCTTTGAACTTTCAGATAATTTGTTTGCAGCAGTTGCATTCTCAGCATTTGTGCGAGTCTTATCATCAATGGTATCAATGGTTGCGGAGAGTTCTTGAACCGCACTTGCTTGTTCGGTTGCGCCTGTTGCAAGTGACATACTGCTTTCTGATATGCTTCTTGCTCCGATTGATACTTGTACAGTTGCATTGTTGATGTTTCCAACAATTTCATTCAACTTGGCAATAATTGTGTTCATCGCTTCTTTGATGCTACTAAAATCGCCGATATATTCCCTTGTAACATTTAAATTCAAGTTTGCATTGGCAAGCTCGTTTAAGTTGTACGAAATATCTTTAATGTAGGAAGCTGTATTATCAACAGTTGCATTCAGTGCATCTTTCATAATTCCAAAATCGCCTTTGTACGAGTTCGTAATTCTAACATTTAAATTTGCTTTCGATACTTCTGTTAACACGCTCGAAACTTCTTTAATTGGTGCATTTACGGCCATAAGTAAATTATTGAGCCCTTGTACAATTGTGTTCCAGTCGCCGTGATACTTAGAAGCATTTGCAGTGGCAGAAAGATTTCCGACAGAAGCCTCTGTGATTAAATTATTAACGTCAGTAGATACAGACAAAAGATTTTGTTTCAGGCTATCAAAAGTTGTGTTTAGAACTGCCTTTTTGCCCGGAAGTTTCTTAACAGCGTAAGAGAAGTTTCCTTTTTCAAGTTCTGTTGTCGCATTTAACAATACAAGCGTGTCGTCAATCAGGCC
>JAVBKL010000057.1:0-6280 GCA_031554055.1 Eubacteriales bacterium
AGATCTCCGTTCCAGTTTTGTAAAGCAGTATCAATATCCGTTTGAATAATTTCTAAAGGTCTTGAATTTTCCTCTCTTTCTAAAATATCAACACGCTGTTCGTATTCTGAAACAAATAACGATATTTGTTCTCCCTTTACAGTTTGTCTTTCAAAGATTGTTTGTTTTGGAGTGTTTGCAACTTCTTGTCCTGTAACTAGCGAAAGGTTAGGGAACAAGCTATATTTGCCTGCTTGATAGTCTGACAAGCTCTTATATGCTGATTTACGTAAATTGTATAAACGGTCATCTGGTTGCATGTCATCGTAAATCAACTTCATAGCTTCAAGTATTTCTTGCACTTTTGTCTGATCGTCTAATAACGGACGAACAATGTTAGCACCTTCATAATAATCATAAACACGTTCAAATGGCAAAGTCATGTCGCTTAGGAGATTTGAAAAGAAATTGTTGACTTGTCTTGAAAGAATATTTTTTTCATACTCTGGTAGATGATTCATTTCGGTCTGTGACAAGTATTTGCCATCATTTATCAAATCGTTTATCCTTTTCACAGCTTGGCTATACGATATTTGGACAAAAGCATTGCCACGTTTCAGCATAATCCCTTTAGCATCGTGATCTCCGTGGCTATCGTCCGCACCAGATAGAGCATGACTGCTACCACCTGTACCATATTCATCTTTAAGAAAATCGGCTTTTTCTTTTGTCGTATGCTCCTGCAAAAAGTGTGAAAAAATACGAAATTTTCCTTCCGAAACATTGCTACCACGGGTAAAATAAGTATTGATCTCGTCCTCTGTGATAAACGATATAGGTCGAACGGATATATTTTCAACAGCAGGTATATCTAATGGTTTAATTTGTGCATCTTGTGCCATTTGTAGCATTTTATCGGGGTCATGCCAACGTCGGCGTGGTGGGTCTGCTTGTTTAAAATTGTAAATGTCGGCTTCAACGCCACGGACAATCTTGTCAAGCTCTTCTGGCTGCTGCAATAATGATTTAATGAGCGTTGTATCACCGGGGAAACCACCTGTTTCGGCTCGCCATACATTTGGATAACTGCCAATGTCGTCACGATAAAAATACCATAGATTTTGCGATAGTTCAGTTAATTCATTATCTAACGCCTGTTCAATTTTGCTCTGTGATGTGAATTGTCCGCTATGAACAAGCTCACGAATACGGCTGTCAATCTGTTCCCACGAGAGGTGAATGCTATTTCTTGTTTCTAGTGCAGAAGTGCCTTTGCCGATTGACATTCCATTTGCATCAAACCAAACTGCAAACTTTTGATTATGAATTTCAAAACCTTTTCCACCTTTTTTGTACTCGTTTTTCAAAAAATCTACTCTTTCATCGACAGGTTTATCTTTTAAATAATGAGCCGCAATACGCAAAATACTGTTACTCCGATTGCCACCTGTTCGCAAAACTTCGTCTAAAATATCAAGTGGGATTACAGATGAGGGTAACAAAAAACCGCCTATATCAGATAAACTCTGCTCAGACGGTTCTTCAAATTCATTATTTATTCGTATATCAGTTCTTTCAAAATTACTTCCTCTGCGCTCGCTTTCAGACTGTTCATGTGTCCTACCCAACCCATCTGATCCGTTGCTTTGTCCGGTGGCGGGTTCTGCAATGTCATTTCTGACATCATTTTTTCCAGCCTCGAATTGGCTGTCTTGTCTATCTCTATCAAATGGGGATATAGTTTCTCCTGCAACAGAAGCCTGTTGTACAGTAGTTCCCTGTTTTTCTGGAGGTAATTCTTCCTCATCATGCCGTATTTCCCGATTTCCTCTGTCATTGGTGTCAATGCTATGTCTGGTATCAGATAATCCCCGTTCTTGCTGTACGTCAATTCTTTCATATGAATCGCTCCTCACGGTAGTTTTTTGTCTTTCTTGTTTTTTAATAGCAACTTCAATTTCCCTCAAAACCTGCTCAGCCAAATTACTTACGGCTGCTCCTAATATTTGAACAGTATCGGGGGTATTAAAATCGAAAATAGGTTGAAAATCCTCATCTTCGATATAATCTTTCGTGTTTATACCGCAACGTGTCATAATGCTATATGCCACACTTACAGTCACAGCTTCACGAAAAGCTACGCTGATATTAAATTCATCGAAATCTTCCAAATAACTGCCATCTACCGCATAATTAATATCACGAGCGTTATCGTTATAGTAGCGCATAGAAATATTATTCGCAAGGCCTAAAATAATATTTCCTAAATCGCCTTCCAGATTTCCTCCATCAAAATTCTTTGAGATTGCTTCGATTACAACGCCCTCATTTTCTTTTTTAAGTTCCCAAAAGAATGGACGGAGAGCATTTTGCCGTCCGTCAACTGTGTCTGCATAATCAAATACATATTTCAGTTTTGGTTGATAGCCGGTATCATCAATGAGAGCTATTCCTTTTGAACCTCGCTTAATAAATCGGTTCATAGGCTTATTCCACGTTTCGATAGATGCACAAGCTTGTGCATCTGGGCGTTGAGCGTAAATCATAAGCTGTTCTTTGAAAGGGTATTTATAGAGCCTTGAAGCTGTATCAAGAAAGCCAGTCCAATTCTCACGACTATCCGTTAGCTTTTTGGACTGGCTATTTGCTAGTTCTGAAAAAAGTTGTAATTTTGTTGCCATTCTCATTCCTCCTTATGTCATCTTGAAATCAAAAAAGAGATTCCGCATAGCGAAACCTCTCTCTTATAAGAAACCTATTTTTTTATTGGGAAGTAAACTTCTGTAACATACTCTTCTGGCGAAGTATTTGTGCTTGGGTCTGTTAAGTACACCTCATAAGGTGGCGCTGCTATCTTATAGCCCTCTTTTTCTATCCACTCTTCTAATTTCGCGTAGACTGATGTAAGTTCTGAGTACGGCCCTTTTAATACACCAAACGCACACAATCCCCCTGCAAGTTCACGAGTTCCCTTAACGGCCTCTTTAACAGGGATTGCTATTTCAGTATCGTTGCTTTCGGGGTTAAATTCTTTATCATGGTAAATTGACATAGGTGTGCCTGAAATCGTCAATTTCTCTTTTGCGACAGTTTCAAACAGTTTACCCATGTACTTACCGTAATCGTCAACACTCATTTTCTCCCGAATCGAAAGAATGTTTTTAGACCCAGCTTCAACTAACTTAACCTCAATATTTTCTAAATATGACATAATGTGTATGCCCCTTTCTAAATTTGAAATATCTTTACCTAATTGATTCAAAACGTATTGGTAGTTATTCATCTTTTCTTGAATAGCATGTTGCTTTTGTTTTATAAGAGAACATAAAAGTACATCGTCGTGCGGATTGTTTAAAACCTCGGCAATTTCTTCAAGTGAAAAGCAATAAAGTTTTAATTTGCTGATTAATAAGATCACTTTTAATTGCTCAACGTCATAGTAACGATAGCCGTTATCTTTAACATGAACAGGTTTGATTAAGCTAATTTCATCATAATATCTCAATGTTTTTGTCGTAACGTTACTTATTTTTGAAAACTCGCCTATAGACAACATTTGTTTTCCTCCAGCTCTTTTTGCTTGTTTCCCCGGGTATAATGCAAGTATACACTTTCCAGTTAGGTTAAAGTCAACAACTATTTTAAATAAATATAATTTCGTTTTATTAAGCCATTTACATCTCAGATTCAAAATCGTCAGCTATATGAAAACCTACATCTGCAAACTCTGTATCGCTTATTCTTTCAAGTTTTTCGATAGTAGACTTCACAATATCAAGCATATTCGAGTCATTAATATGGGCTTGGCTTTTTCTTAAGTCGCTTAAAAGATTTTCTCTGGTGTCTGTGCTATAAATGCACATCAAATTGATTTCTTCGACTGTGAAAACACTGAAAACATTTGACATATCCTATACCTCCAAATTGTTATTTTTCTTTGGTGCTGATTTATTATTGCTAGAGCTGTGTTGATTGGCTTTTAGAAGTGCTGTGATTGATGGCTTTTCCTGTGTTTGCCTAGATTGCATTATTTCCTTTGCATCTACGACTGCATACATGCCTCTACGGTCACGAAATGAGCATATTGTGATACTTTTATAAGGCAAAGCCTCCTTTAATTTCTCTATATCGTCACGGTTTATGATATTAAAGTGAGGTGGTATATCTGTCATAAAAGAATTTTTATCAGAACTGTTAGGAACTTTGACTTTATTGATTGCTGCTACAATGCGGTTTGCTTCAAAAGTGATACGCCCCTCATTCAAACGGCTAATATGATTCTCAAAGTTGCCTTCAACGCCTGTATTCTCCCGAATTATTTTTGAGTTTTTCAGTATCATACCCAAACTATCTTGGTTATCGGGTTCGTTGCGAGTATTGTGTATGCGGGGCATATTCATAAAATTTATATCTCTAAATCCCTCAAGGCTCATGCGTTCATAGTCGCCATTTACGAAATAAATACTGACTTCCGAGGTGGAAATTGCCTTTTCTTTAACCAGTGAAACGTATTTTTGATAATCAAGTTCAAATAAGTTGCCGTATACATTACCTGTTTTCATATCAATGCTTGTAATTTCAGCCGAATAAGCTAGTATGCGGTCTGATGGATGCTGTTCTGCATAGTAAATCCAACCGTTATGTCCGCTAGTATCTTTCTGAAACACTTGCCTTTCAGTATCGCAAAAAGTTCCAGATGGGCGTGAATACCATAAAAGTGTTTTATCATCATCAAATGTGCCTTTAGCCACCTTACGCAAAATATCTACGTCATAGTCAAAGTCGGTTTTATAAAATGCTGTATTTGTATCCATGATTGCACGGAGAGATTCGCAAAGGTTCACGTCCATAAATTTATCCATTACAATTCCCTCCCATCATGCTTTGGTGCGTTATGAGAAAGGTCTTTGCTTTCGGCTACGGCTTTTTTATTCTCATTTAGTTTTGCAAGTATTGACGGTTTTTCTTTTTGGGTATCCTCAGCTATTTCTTTTGGTTCTAAAAAATCGTCTACTTCCTCCTGTTCAACATTTGGGCAGTAATCAAGATAGTAACAGACATCAAAATTATCATTATTAAGTTCTATATCCGCTACTTCTTCTCGTGTACTCAATAATTCTTGAATCTTATCCTTGTTTTCTTGAATAAATCCTGCACCGCCTAGCTCTGGTGGAAATTCCTCAAAATAAGTCATCCAGTTACCTTCTGAAGTGTTTTGGGTGCCGTCATTGATGATATAATCAACGATAGCCGCCAATTTTACCTCAATATCAGTTTGTTCTGTTTTGTCTGTGACAGTGAGCGTTTGCGGGGATTTTGATACCTCATTCAAAGTAGGATAATCCAACTTGTATTGGTTCACACGGTCATTAAAATTTCTTATTGCGGTTTCTTCACTTCCAACATAACGCCCCCAATAGTAGTCACGTTTTCCATTTTCTTCTGTAAACTGCCATGTTACAAATTTATCTGGTGCTTTTGGATTTTCTGCTACTGCGAAACCTCTATCGTTATCAAAGAGTACAAAATGTTTTACCATATATCCTTGAACAATATCAGAAGCTTGTTGCGGTATAACCTGTTTTTCAAGTTCTGCGACTAATCTATGAACTTGATCTATAAATCCATTTAATAGTACAGGGTGTGTTTCAGAAATGTATGAACGGCTATCCTCAAGCGGAATGTCAAAATTTTTCGCCCACTCTTTGTTGCTTTTTGAGAAGCGTCCATCATAATCATTGTGTTGTAAAGTGTTGGCAAGAACCCAATTTACACGTTCTATCCCATATTCTTCAACTATGGTTTTTGCACAATTAGAACCCAGACGTTGACCATCGTAATTTTGTCCTATTTCATTAGCGATAGCTTTTTTACAATCGACATTGAGTTGCTTGCTTTTGCGGTAAATTTCAAGATCGCCATTTTCAATTGCTGTAGTTGCGGACTGCTGATAAACGTTAATATCACTCATAGTAAATATCTCCAATCTTGAAATTCATCATAGTTGCAAATCACTTTTGGGTGTATTTTTCTGTGTTTCTTTGCCTAGATTGGCTGTTTTCTTTCTATCGTTTAGTTGTGATAATATTGAGGGTTTTGCTTTGCTTGATGAAGTTTTTTCGTTTTTAACGGCATTCGCAAGATCTAAAAGCGAGATGATCTGTCCAGACTTAACTTGTGCTTCAAGTTCTGCACCTGTAGGTGTTGACTGCTTTGATTGCTGGTTGTTTATCATGCCGTCAATTTGATTATAATTTTGTTCTGTGCTTTTTTCGACTGTAGCAAGCGAATTGTCATCAAA
>JAVBKL010000054.1:0-4510 GCA_031554055.1 Eubacteriales bacterium
CTTTGATTTCCGGCAATTTGCTTTTGCCGCTGTTCTAATGTTCTTTTAAAGTGCCAATCTTTAGCCTGTGGGAACGGTTCACCAAAAAAAATGGACTGGGTTCTTTGGCGGAGAGTTCGGGGCAGCTTTTGCGTATGATTGAAGCGAAAGATGTGGAGGGGGCGGTGAACAGCATCGAAGAATTGATTGGCAGCACCATTCAGGGGTCAAAGGAGATTTATGAAATATAAAATTCATTTTATTGTGATAGCGTGTATAAAAATGTGTCAAATACTACTGATATTTGCAAAGAAGTGTTGTATAATGCAATGCGTTGATTAGCAATTAAGGAAAGGTGGATAAATAATGCACTTCTTATGTAGGATTTCCCATGAATGGGACGGTTGTACTTGTAAACGATGTGGTGAAACAAAACATGAAATCCAAAACTGTGTTTGCACCATCTGTGGGGACAAAGCCCATCGCTGGCGGGAACGTAGTTGCTCGGATTGTTTTTCTAAGGAGGAGATTGAAAGCGACAGTGATTATGCAAACCAAGAATTTAATTTCTGCAACTCTTCTGGAATCATGCGAATGTACGCAAATTGCCCTTGCTGTGTGGAGTTGTTTATATGTAAAGATTGTGGTACGTTAAGTGAATAACAGAAAGGGGTGTTCTATATTAACAATTACACAAAACGAATGTTGCAAAACTGTGCCATTATTCTTTTGATGGTCATTGGGGTGAAAAATATCGTTTTTGCCTTGCCTTTTGCATTTAAATTCTCACATGGATTCTATCATTTTTATTCTACACATCTCAATCCTAACATGGTAATCATGCCAAATGTTTTAAGTTTTACCACAGGGGCACTCATGCTTTTGCTCGCTTATCGTTTGTACAAAAGAGTAAAAATGGCGTGGGTGATAGAGATGGTTGTGTTGACCATTTCAATTGCAATACAAATAATTAAGTGGCACACATTTACAGTTCCACTCATCATTTTCGAAATTTTGGTATGGTTGATTCTCTTAATATCCTACAAGGATTATTCAAGAAAGTCAGACCCAATCACGGTAAAATGGGCTATCATATGTGCATTAATTTCATTGGTTGTCGTTGTGACAAATGCTACAATAGGTTTGTTTTTAATTCGCTCCCATTTGAAAGATGTTCATGATGTGATCGACAGTTTTATGTATACCATCAAATTATTGTTTTTAATGGATCCATCAGCTGTTGTTACAACGAGTAAAATTGGAAAAATATATGTGGAGTCACTCATATGGCTCAATTGGATTGGCATAATTTTTTCTGCCCTTTTAATTCTAAAGCCTTTGATCGTCAAACATTCACATAATCAGAAAGACAAAGAAAAAGTCAGAAGCCTCGTGCTTGCGTATGGTCAAAACCCGATGTCGTATTTGGCACTTGAAAATGATAAGAAATATTTTTTTGGCAATCAAGTGGAAGGCGTAGTTGCATACACCGTTGCCGCCAACGTATTTGTTTGCTGTGGCGATATGATTTGCAAAAAAGAAGACAGCGAAACTTTTTTAAACGAAATCTTGGCTTTTTGCAATCAGAATGACTGGAGTATTCTTCTTTTGAATGTGACCGACTTTTTAAAAGATACTTATAAAAAAGCTGGCTTTGGAATTGCCAAGTATGGAGAGGACGCCTGCTTTAAACTCGATGAGTACACGCTTGCAGGAGGAAAAATTGCCAAAGTACGCACTGCCATAAACCGTGCGAACAAGGAAGGCGTTACCGTGCATGAGTACAAGCCTACCGTGGAATACGATGCTCTGCTAGAAAAAGAATTAAAAGCCGTCTCAGCAGATTGGCTTGAAGGAAAAAATATGTCGGAGCTGTGCTTTATGCTTGGAAGCTTGGGGCTAGAAGACCCAATGGACAGACGGTACTTCTATGCGAATGATGCAAGCGGTAGACCAGTGGGCTTGGTTGTGTTTTTGCCATTTCTTCAAAAGGATGCTTACCTAGCCGATGTGACGAGATACAGAAAAGACGCCCCTGTTGGCGTGCTTGAGAAAATTATATTTGACTCCTTTATGATTATGAAAGAGGAAGGGATTACATGGGGGAGCATGGGGTTGTCACCGCTTTATAATGTGAGCGATAACGACAAGAATACCATTACAGAAAAATTATTTACCTTTGTTTATGAAAACCTAAACAATGCCTATGGCTTTAAGCAACTGCATTTTGCAAAAGAAAAGTATGCACCAACACAATGGCAGAGCCGCTACATTGCATTTAGCCCCAAACCGTTTTCTCCGCAGTTGGCATTTGCGATTGTTAAAGCTCAAAACCCAAAAGGAATATCTGATATATTGCTATCTCAGCTTAAGAATTTAAGGCTTGGTGATAAACATGAACCGAAAAACAAAAGTGAGTCATAGTTTTTTTGAAGAGGGATATGTTCAATCATCGTCCGCTCATATTTATTATTGTGCATACGGAACTGGAAAACCAATCATATTGCTACATGGGAGCAATGGGGATTCCAGTTTCTTTAAAAAGCAAATCGAATTTTTCAGACAACGCTACCGTGTCATAACGATTGACAGCCGTGGACATGGAAAATCGTCATCAGGACAGCAACCGCTTACGATTCCAGTCATGGCAAATGACGTTCGCAACGTGATAGAGCATTTGGGTTTAAAAGATGTCTTTATATTGGGTTTCAGTGACGGTGGCAATGTTGCATTGCAGCTTTCGCTCAACTCTGATGAAAACATTCAAGCACTGGTTATCATAAGTGGAAATTTGTATCCATCTGGGATTAAATCCTATGTGCGACTACCGATTCAAATGGGGTATGTAATTTGCAACGCCTTTCGGAAAATAAAGTGGTTCAATGAAAAAAGGGAAATACTGTCATTGATGGCAAATGAGCCGAATATGGAACCTCGTTTGCTACAAAAAATTAAAATGCCTGTTCTAATTTTGGTGGGTGAGCATGATATAATTAAGCCTGCCCATACAAAACTCATGGCTGATTCCATCACACATGCAACACTTAAGATCGTCATGCACGGACGGCATTTTTTTCTTACCAAACAGCACCGCAAGGCGAATCAACTGATTTTTGATTTTTTATTAAGGCACACAACGTGAAGCGGAAAGATTTTTAATCTATGGAGGACTATAAGCTTATGCCAGATTTTTTTCACACAAATATAGAAAATTTCACAATCAGATTTGCTTCTGTAAGCGACGTGCCACTTATTCTAAAATTCATTAAAGAATTGGCATCCTATGAGAATATGCTTGATGAAGTTGTCGCCACAGAAGAGATATTGCAAGAATGGATATTTGATAAAGGCAAGGCAGAAGTGCTGATTGGCGAACTGCACGGCGAGCCTATTGGATTTGCATTATTTTTTCATAACTTCTCAACTTTTCTCGGACGTTCGGGTATCTATCTCGAAGATTTATATGTGATGCCAGAGAATCGTGGCAAGGGTTTTGGAAAAACCATGCTGAAGCAGTTGGCAAAAATAGCGATGGAACGCAAGTGTGGCCGCTTGGAATGGTGGTGCTTGGATTGGAACAAAAGCAGTGTTGATTTTTATTTGTCTCTGGGAGCCCTGCCAATGGAAGATTGGACAGTGTATCGCATTTGTGGAGATACACTTTCTGATCTGGCACAGAGTTGATGACGTTTGCACCGCAGTTCTTAACAACTGTTTAGTGCGATTTTTTGGAATACATTGTGGAAAATAATTGCTTGTGATAAAATAAAAATATCAGAGTTAGTTTGAAAATTTATAGTAGGTGGTGTATGTACAAATTGGATATTGATATTAGATTAGAGAAAGACAGTGATTACAGGGCTGTAGAAGAATTGACAAGAGAAGCTTTTTGGAATTTGCATGTTCCTGGCTGCGATGAACATTACTTGGTTCATAAAATCAGAACTTGCTCAGATTTTGTCCCTGATTTAGATTTTGTAGCAGTAAAAGATAACCAGATTGTCGGCAATATTGTCTATACAAAATCCTACATACTGGATGATTTGGGTACAAAACATGAGCTACTCACCTTTGGGCCACTTTCTGTGTTGCCGCAGTTTCAGAGGCAAGGCATTGGCAAAGCACTTATAGAACATACAAAAAAGGTAGCTTTTGAAAAAGGATATAAAGGGATTGTCATTTATGGCAATCCAGCAAACTATTGTCCTCGTGGGTTTAAGAGTTCTAAAAAATTTGGCATTACCGCTCCTAACGGTAAATACCCATTCTCACTATTGGTCTTGGAACTCTTTGATGGTGCATTAGACGGCATATCAGGGAAGTTTTATGATAGTGATGTCTACCATGTGAATCAGTCTGATGCAGAAGAATATGATCAACAATTTGTATACAAAGAAAAGATAATCAAATATACACAAGAAGAGTTTGCGATTGCAAGCAATGCTTTTTTAAGCTGATTTTAAGTGAGCATTATAAGCATACTGTGGGGAAATAGACTGTTTCAACTTATTGCGCACTTCCCATACCATTA
>JAVBKL010000214.1:0-13099 GCA_031554055.1 Eubacteriales bacterium
AATATAGCCAGGGCCTAAGCCATTGCATTGAATATTAAACTCGCCATACTCACTGGCAATGTTCTTCGTAAGCATTTTTAAACCGCCCTTTGCTGCTGCATAGGCAGAAACCGTTTCACGTCCAAGCTCGCTCATCATGGAACAAATGTTAATGATTTTGCCGCCGCCCTTTTTAATCATCGAAGGGATAACCGCTTTTGCCAAAATGAACGGTGCGTTTAAGTCGATGTCAATGACTTGTCTAAAATCTTTTGCACTCATCTCAATCATTGGGATACGCTTAATGATGCCAGCGTTGTTTACCAAAATATCAATCACGCCAACTTCTTTTTCAACTTGAGCAATAAATCCATTCACGCCGTCTTCATCAGTTACGTCACAAACATAACCGTGTGCTGTGATGCCGGCTTCTTTGTAAGCCTCAATGCCTTTGTCAATTAGTTCTTGGTTAATGTCGTTAAATACGATTGTCGCACCTGATTCTGCCAGTGCAGATGCAATGGCAAAACCGATTCCATAACTCGCACCTGTTACAAGTGCAATCTTACCTTCTAAAGAAAATATATTTCCCATGTGAACCCTCCGTTTTCTGATTTATCTCAAATCGCTCGTTTTAATTCCGTCCATGTCATCAAAGGCTTGGTTTTCTCCACCCATCGCCCAAATGAATGTGTAACTTGCTGTGCCACAACCCGAGTGAATGCTAAAGCTTGGCGAAATGACAGCTTCTTCGTTTTGCATCACGATGTGACGTGTTTGTGTCGGCTCGCCCATCATATGAAACACAACGTTGTTATCGGGAATATCAAAGTATGTGTAAATCTCCATGCGGCGTTCATGCGTGTGTGAAGGCATGGTGTTCCAAACGCTGCCAGGCTCAAGAGCTGTTAGCCCCATCGAAAGTTGGCAAGTCTTTAAAACTTCTGGGTGAATAAATTGGTTGATGACACGCTTGTTCGCCGTTTCAGTCGCACCAAGCGGTTTTTTTGCCGCATCAGCGAGAGTTAGAAGCCTTGTTTCATACGAACAATGAGCAGGTGCAGACACGCCATAAAATTTAGCAGGCTCGCTTGCATTCTCACTTTTAAAAGTGACGACCCTCGCACCTTTTGTAATATAGATGCAGTCCTTGTTTGCAAGTTTATACTCCACGCCGTCCACCGTGCAAATGCCAGCACCAACTCCGATATTGAAAAATCCTACCTCACGGCGTTCAAGAAAATAACTGGTTCCAAAGTTTTTCCAAATATCAATGCCTTTGTCCAAAGAAACTGTTTCGTCAACTGGCATGATTCCGAGTGTAACCATTCTGTCCACATGGGAATACACGGCGTTTACTGTATCTGCTACATATAAATTACTGATTAAAAACTCGTCACGGAGTTCCTCTGTAGTATAACGCTTTACGTCTTTTTGATTTGCACTATATCTAATGTCCATCAAACTTTCCTCCTATCGCTGCACTCTTGCGCCAGCACCTTTAACGAGTGCTTCCACTTCTTTTTTAATCGCCATGGAAGTATCACCAGGCGTTGTCATTGCGAGTGCTCCGTGGGCTACACCATAGTTCAGTGCAAGCTGTGGCTCAAAGCCAGACATCAATCCGTAAATAAGCCCTGATGCAAAGCTGTCTCCGCCGCCCACTCTATCTAAAATTTCAAGACCGTTTAAATCCATTCCTTTGTAAACTTGCCCTTCGGTATAGCAAATCGCAGACCAATCATTGATTGTTGCCGATTTAACGGTACGAAGCGTTGAAGCAATCACCTTAAAGTTTGGATACGCCTTGGAAACTGTATCAATCATTTTTTTATAGCCGTCAATGTTTAACTCTTTTAAGTTGTGGTCGTTGCCTTCCACTTCAAATCCCAAACAAGCCGTAAAATCTTCTTCGTTGCCAATCATTACATCGATGTATTTTGCAATTTCTTTGTTCACTTCTTGTGCTTTTGCTTGACCGCCAATTTCTTTCCAAAGTGATGGGCGGTAGTTTAAATCGTAGCTTGTCATTGTGCCGTATTTTTTTGCCGCCTTCACTGCTTCAATCACGACTTCGGCTGTTGTTTCGGATAACGCTGCAAAAATTCCGCCAGTGTGGAACCAACGCACACCAAGTGTACCGAAAATATATTCCCAATCAATGTCGCCAACTTTCAATTGAGACGCCGCTGTGTAGGCTCTGTCGCTTACGCCAAGTGCTCCACGAACGCTGTACCCACGCTCTGTAAAGTTGATTCCGTTTCTTGATTTTCTACCGATTCCATCGAATGGTACCCACTTATCCAAAGAGGTATCCACGCCGCCTTGCAAAATAAAATCTTCAATTAAATAGCCAATATCATTATCCGCAAAAGCAGTGACAACGCCTGTTTTCATCTTAAAGCATTTGCGAAGCCCACGTGCCACATTGTACTCTCCGCCGCCTTCCCAAGCTGTAAAGTTGCGAGTGGTACGAATACGTCCCTCTCCTGGATCAAGTCTTAACATCACTTCACCGAGTGATAATTCATCATAAAAACAATTTTCTTTTGGTTTAATAGTAAGCATTTTTGTACCTCCTAGTATAATAATATGGTATAATAGTATTAGCGAACCGTTTTCATCAGTGCCACGGCTTCTTTTGAACGCACAGTAATTTCTTCAAAGTTTTTATCTTTAATCAGATTTTCGGGAGCCATGAAACTTCCGCCAATCGCCAAAACCTTAGGCAATTTCCAATACTCGACTACATTTTTCTCATTGATTCCACCAGTCGGTACAAAATTTATATTGCCAAATGGAGCGATTAGTGCTTTTATAGTATTGATACCACCGTAGTTTTCTGCTGGGAAAAACTTAAATGACGTAAGCCCAAGTTCAAGCCCCATAATAATTTCTGAAGGTGTGACAACTCCGGGTAAAATCGGGAGGTCTTGCTTAATCGCTTCTGAAACAACGCTTGCACTAAACCCTGGTGAAACAATAAATTTTGCACCAGCCGCTTTTGCTTCGTTTAACTGGGCAACCGTCAACACCGTTCCAGCACCGACGTACATATCAGGTACTTCTTTTGCAACCGCCGCAATGGCAGCACCTGCCGCTTGGGTACGAAAAGTAATTTCCATAACGTTAATTCCACCGGCCAAAAGAGCTTTTGCCAGAGAAACAGCATCCGCCGCATCGTCAATTTTAATTACCGGAACAATACCGCAGTTCTTAATTATTGTAAAATCCATTATATGACCTCCTTGGTTTACATTCATTTACTCGTGAAGGGGACGTTTCTTATGTTTGACAAATTTTTTAAGCAATCATCAGCAGAACGCATAAAAATGATAACCGAAGGCAGCATGGTGAAAACCTTTTTCTTCCTGTCGATACCCGGTTTTATGATGGTTTTTATTCAGGCAGGCGTACCCATCATCGACGGTTTAATCATTTACAATTACGACAACGCTGTTTCCGGTGCCGCAATTTCTTATGCTACTGGACTGCAAAATGTTTTTATTGCTGGTGCCCAAGGCATTGCCACCGCCGGTTCTTCCATCATCGGACAAACCAATGGCCGTGGTGATCTGGAGCTTGGAAAAAAATATGCGGGACAACTCGTTTCACTTTCGTTTATTGTTGGATTAATTCTAATTCCGCTGATCATGCTGACAGGTTACTTTTTCACCATGAACCTAGATGCGGAACTGAAAAGCAAAGTTTTTCTTTACAACTCGCTGTACTGCTTTGCTATTCCGTTTATTTTAATATTCTCGTCATACAGCAGCGTAAAAACCGTTTTTGGTCACCCCGAAGCCAGTTTCGTTCGGTCACTGTTGTTTATGCCGATCAAATTATTTTACAGCGTCATGTTCATCATCGTTGCAAAAATGGGTATTGCTGGTGCTGGGCTTTCTGCCATTTGCTCTTATGCAACCATCTGCATTTTCATGGTTTACGATATGTTCATCAAAGACTCAAGCGATAAATTAAGCTACGCAAGTCTTAAAATTCAAATGTCGTTCTTTAAAAAATTGTTTAAGGTATGTTGGGCGGCAGTCGTACAAAATTCTACCAAGTCGTTAAGCTTTTTCTTGGTTCGTGCAGAGACAGCTCGCTATGGTGATGTTGCCCTCAGTGCCCAAGGTATTTCGGGCGATATTACAAACGCTTTTCAAAGCCTTGCCAACTGTTTTGATGCCGCCATTATTTCTTCTGTAAGCATCAACTCGGGTGCTGGCAACGGCGAACGTGCAAAGCAGTTTGCCAAATTTGCTATTCGTGTCGGCTTGGTAATTTCGATTGTATCGGCGGTTTGCTGTATGTTAATTGCTCCACTCATGCTGCGGTATTACACACAAGACCCCGAAATTCTTAAGCTTGCAACTTGGGCAACCATAATCTCTTGTATATCGTTCCCAGCGTTCTCGATTATGTTTAATCAAATGCCGGTGTTTATTGCTCTTGGACTTAACAAGGCTTCGCTGTTTATACAAACCATGAGAATTTGGGTGGTTCGTTTAGCTGCACTGTACTTGCTCTATTTATGCTTTGATGGCATTGGCGTGTATGCTGTGTTTATTTCTCTTAGCATTGCAAATATTTGTGGTGCTGTGATTAGCCAGATCATTTTTGGCAAGGTAAGCTGGGTTAAGAATAAATAATTTTTTTAATCCAAATACTCAAAAAACTCAAAGTCTGCAGGAATTCGACTGCCACAACCACCGTTGTTTGCATAAATTCCAACAAGGGTTCCTGTATGACGTTTTGGATCTCCTTGTACACCTTCGTCACACAAGTAAATACAGTTTTGGAGAACCCCGATTAACGCCCAGTTTTCATTATCATAGCTGTAATAAAATGTTCTGGTGAGTTTTTTAACTTCAACTTTTAAATAAACCGCTGTTTGCTCTATATCAGAAATTTCTGCGACAAGTTCCTCGCCAAGATTTCTATTGATCACCAATTGAATTTTGCGTCCGTTCTCATAACAAACTGAACATCTTGCATACGTTGCTGTTGAATAGTAACAAGTAAGTCCTGCTTGTTCGCCGTCTCTTGTTGGGTAAAACTCGAGTTTCGTTTTTGCTTGGTAACAAAGTTCTTGCTCTCTGTGAAGCAATGTGTTCTTTGCTCGTAGCTCATTCAGTTGTCCGTCTCTTGTGTATATTCGCAGCCAATCTTTTCGATCTGTGAGTGAAAGGTTTCCGAAATCTGGATTTCGAACAAATTCCCATTCCAAATCAAGTGTTTCTTTTTTAAATTCAAATCTTGTCTTTTTCTCAAATCTATGCTCTGGCAAAGTAGGTGCGGTTTGTTCTGCACTTGGCCCATGACCTTCGTTTGCAATAAACCACCCGTCATCTGTAAACTTCACAGGGTCAAGTGCGGACTCACGCCCGATGGTTGTGTAGTTGCCCTCGTTTCTTCGCCCACAAAGATAGTACATAAACCAATCTCCGTTTTGGGTTTTCACAAGTTTGCCATGCCCCGCTCGTTGAAGTTCTGCTTCGGGATCGAGCTGACGCATGATTGGGTTACATGGACAAGGCTCATATGGCCCTCTAAAGTTTCTGGAGCGAGCAATGTTTACGCCATGTCCATAACCTGTGCCGCCCTCGGCTAAAATGGCATAGTACCAGTTGTCTTTTTTCAAAAGATGTGGGCCTTCGGGGCAACGTTCGCCTGTGCCTTCCCAAAGCGTAATCGCCTCACCAATAATTTTTGTTCCATCATGGCTTAAAGGAAGCGCTCGCACACCGCCAGCGATAATCATATACAATTGTCCATCATCATCTCGAAACAGTGAGGGGTCGATGGCGTCTTCTTCAAGCCAACTTGGAGGTGAATATCCACCTTCAGGGTTTTTGGACGAGACAATGAGTTGCCTCCGCAGAACATTGTTCTCTCGTTTTCCGTCTCCATTTAAACGAAGTGTTGCGATTATATAAAAAGTTTCGTTTTCGTAAAAAATATCTGGTGCCCATATTCCGTGTGAATCGGGAATGGCGGATAAATCCAAATATTCCGAATTGGTAATGGCGTGCCCGATAATTTTCCAGTTCACCATGTCTTTTGAATGAGAAATGGGAATCGCTGGAAAATACTGAAAAGACGAATTGACCATGTAATAATCCTCGCCCACCCGAATCACCGAGGGATCCGGAAAAAATCCACGTTGAACAGGGTTTCTATACGTTCTCATGTAAGCAGTCCCTTTCCGTTTGCCAGTCGCCCAGCACATTTTCTTTGGAAAAATATTCATGCAAGCCCACGTTTGTAAGTTGTTTGCTAAAGCTTGCTCTTTTTGAATTTTCAGCACCTACACCGAAGTTGTTAAACTCTACATACGAAGTTGTCACTTCTGCATTTGGTTTGTTCCAGTTGTGAAAACCCTCTGGTTTTATGTGCTCGCCAAGTTCGCACGAGACAAACGCAGTTTTTGCAAATGCCCTCCACGGTCTGCCGAGGTATACATTTTGTGGCACGTCGTCGCTTGTCAGTTTACAGTTATGAAAAACATAACCGAACTCTTGCCCACAAGGGGTGCTCGCCGCTGTGATAAACGAACCAGATTCACTTGCAAGTTTGAGCGAATGAATTTGACAATTTTCAAAGTAAGCAACATTCGAGCCGAAAATAAAATCTACATCGCCACAAATATAGCAGCTTTCAAAATAGTTTCTGGTCACTTCAAAATGAATTTGCACGCTCGAATCCTTGAAAAAATCTGGCAACATGAGTTGCTTCATTGGTTCGTCCAGTACATCACCTGTAAAAATCGTGTCTTGATAACCCAAGAACCTACAATTGTAAAAAGCCGTGCGGTCTGACGCCACATAAGCCGCCACTGCTTGCCCCGCAACTTTTCCAATTCCAGCGTAATTTTCAATAGTCAAATTGCAAACGGTGATGTCACAACCCGCAAACAAAGCGGTTGCCGTGTTAAAGGTTCTGTATTCTGTCCCATCTGGTCTGAGTTTTTTTGCACCGTCATTGTATCTGATGATTGTCTTGTCACAACTTTCACCGACGAGTTTTATTTTATTTTTTCGCATCCATATTTTTTCGTTGTAAATACCGTTTCTGATAAAAATGGTAACTGTCTCGTCACGTTCATCAGAAATCGAGTTGACTGCTTCCTGTATGTATTGGAAATCTGCTGTTCCATCAAGTGATACCGTGATTATAATAACCACCTACGCATCATATCCACATCTTTCCCATAACTATCAAGCTTCACGTGTTCTCGCAACAAATGAATCTGTGGTTTATTTGCTTTAAGCCAAGGAATGATACTTGTATAATCTACAAATCCCTCCCCAATGTTACGCCAAACTTTATTGCCGTCCTCAAACACTATATCTTTGATGTGCATGGCAACGATATATGAACCAAGAATTTTTAGATACTGCTCATACGTCTCGTTCTGGTTTTGTTCTTTGTGATAAAGCATATTAACAGGGTCAAAAATTATTTTAAGCTTGGTTGAACCCACTTCATCAATCAATCTCTTAGCAAGTTCTGGCGAATTAAGCGTGTGGTCTGCAACCGGTTCGATACCGATTGTTACATTTTCACGTTCAGCACATTCAACCATATGAAGCACAGAGTCTTTTAAAAGAGCGTATACCTGTTCACGTCCCTCGCCGCCAATTGGAAAATTTGTGGTTTCTGTCCCAACGATTGGCACCCCAAGTTTTTTTGCGTGCGTAAGCCCCATGCAAAATTTCTTCACTTCCTCAAGCCTTTTTTCTTTATCCAAAAGCGACGGCTCCACATAACAGCCATACACATGAATCTCTAGTTTATGCTTATCAAAAGCTTCTCGTATGCCCTCAAGTTGTGAATCCGTCACATCTAAAACTCGTTCGATGCCCTCGATTGCTTTTGGCAAGGCAAGTTGAACCGAATCAAAACCAGCCGTCTTCACTCGCTGTGCCAAATTTTCTGCACTGAGTTTTCCAAAGTCATGTGCCCTTGCACCAATTTTCATTCCAAAGCCTCCACTCTCACCCAGTCAAAATCTGTGTAGCCATAACTCTCTGAAACTCCGCAAGCAAACAGACCCAACTTTGCACCAACCCAAATGTTTGGTTGTGCAAAAAAATCGTTACCTATTTGAATAAACTTCTCGTTGTCAAAGCTATAACTTAGTTCACATCTTGCTTTTTCAAAGACAGTCACCCTAAAATAAATTTCATTTGTATTTACTCTCTGCGAATGTGTCACAATTTCTGCTTTGTCTGCAATGAATCCGTCCACTCGGTTTAAATATATTTCGTTCTTTCCAGAAACCAAACAAAGTGCGGCGTACTCACGCCCAAGAATGACAATCCCGGCTCTTTCACCGATTGAACTTGGTTTAAATTCCATCTTCGCTGTAAAAATAAATTTCTCAAGCGGAAACTTCTGTGTTAAAACCTGCGGCAGCATTCCGATTGTTGTACCCTGTACAGAATGTAACCGCAAGTATCCTTCTCGCTCCAAGGAATAGAATTCTGGACAAGGGTTTGCATTCCATTGCCACTGCAAGCCAAATTCATTTTCAAATTCATCGGACATTTGATGTGTTTTACTTTCTTGATTATCAATCGGCATTTCATATGCAAGAACTGGCTCGCCGATGCCATCGCCATTTGTGTCTATTCCAATCTCTGGCCAATCGTCCACAAACCGCATCGGTTGTAAATGAACAATTCTTCCATAAGCGTGTTTGTCTTGAAAATGTACGAACCAGTGATCCCCTTTTTCAGTATCCACCCACGCCCCTTGGTGTGGCCCATTGATGACCGAGTCCCCTTGGTGCAAAACAATTTTTTCTTCATACGGCCCATAAATATTTTTCGAACGTAAAATTACTTGCCAACCTGTTGTAACACCACCAGCCGGAGCACTGATGTAGTAATAGCCGTTTCGCTTATACATCTTTGGCCCTTCAATAGTCGGGTTGTTGCTGTTTCCGTCATATATAATTCTAAATTCATCGAGTAGTGCGGTTCCGTCTTCATTCATTTTATGTATGGCAAGCACAGACTTAAATCCGATTCTACTTTTTGCAAAAGCATTCACCAAATAAGCCGACCCGTCATCGTCCCAAAACGGACAAGTATCTATATAACCCCTCGTTTGTTTTAAACAAATCGGTTTTTCCCACTCACCACGAATATCACGGGTTCTTACCATCATGATTCCCTCATCGGGGAAGCCAATGTAAATCATAAAATACCCATTGTGAAATCTAAGGGAGGGTGCCCACACCGCTTTACCATACTGCGGTGTGGAGTACACCAGAAAGGGGATTTCTGTCAATGCATAATTAATAATTTCCCAATTGACCAAGTCCTTTGAATGAAGAATCGGTAACCCCGGAACATTATTAAAACTGGAAGCCGTCATGTAAAAATCTGCTCCGACTCTGATAACATCAGGGTCGGAGTAGTCAATATGTAAGATTGGATTTTTATAAGTTTTCATCGTATCACCTATTCCTTAACAGCACCCATCGTAACGCCTGTTACGAAATACTTTTGGCAGATTGGATAAATTGCAACGAATGGGATCAGACCTACAATAATTGCAGCATTTTGAATCGACTTTGCATTGATACCTTGTGCCGCCCAAGCAGCCATGGACTCATCATTTAGAATAATCGAACGCAATTTTACTTGGAAGTTAAATAAATCTGGTTTGTTAATATAAATGGTGTAGCGAGTATACTCACTCCACAATGCAACGGCAAAGAACAAACCGATTGACGCCAGTGCCGGTTTTGAAAGCGGAAGTACGATATGCCAAAACGTTGCCATTGGTGTACAGCCGTCAAGCTCTGCCGACTCGTAAAGGCTATCCGGAATACCTTCAAAGAAGTTACGCATCAGAATCAAGTTGTAAACATTCATACTCATGGGAAGCATAACTGCCCAAAGCGTATTCAACAAATGCAAATCTCTCATAACCAAGAAAGTCGGAACCAAACCGCCTTCAAAAATCATGGTGAAAAGCAAGAAGTAACTAAAGAACTTTCGACCCGGCATATCAAACTGAATTAAAACATACGCACCCAAAGTACAAATAAGTAGTCCAATCAAGGTACCGACAATCGTTGTATAAACAGAAATCAACAGCGGTTTATACAAGGCACTCGAAGAAAAAATCATTGCGTAAGCCGCAAAAGACGGCTTCTGTGGCCAAAAGTTAAGGCCATAGGAATTGCTCATATCAAACGAATCTACAAGAACTTTTGCAATCGGTACGAGCATAATAAATGCGATTAAGAGAAAGAATATAAAGTTGAAAATATTGAAAAGCGTTCTCGCTCTGTATTGTTTTGCAAAACTAAATTTTTCACCCATTTCTTTCGCCTCCTATAAAATGCCTCGTCCACGGATTTTTTTGCTAATGTAGTCACTGCCCAAAACTAAGACGCAAGAAACCACTGATTTAAACAAACCAACTGCTGTGGTGTATCCGTAGTCTGGAGAGCTTGCAATGATGGACGAACGATATACATAGGTTTGAATAACGTCAGACACTTCATAAACAAGTGGATTATAAAGAACGAGTACAGATTCAAATAAGTTTAAAACTTTTGCAAGATTCAAAATTAAAACAATGATAAAGGTGCTCATGATACTCGGTATTGTTATTTTTAAGGTTTGTTGCCAACGGTTAGCACCGTCAATCGACGCTGCTTCATAAAGTTCTGGGCTGATACTCGTTAAAGATGCCAAGAAAATAACCGTGCCCCAACCTGTTTCTTTCCATCTATTAATAAAATAGTACGCCGGTGCCCACCAATCGGGATCCGCCAAGAAATAAATCGGTTCTTTTAAAATATGTAAGCTAACAAGTAATTCATTTACAAATCCCGCTTGTGGCGAAAGAATGATCATGAATATAGAAGCAACTACTACCCAAGATAAAAAGTGCGGTAGATAAATAATCGTTTGCACAGTTTTTTTGATAAACGAACGTCTAATTTCGTTTAATAACAAAGAAATAGCAACGGCAAGGAACATGCTAAGAGCTAGGTTTGTAAGACTCAAAACCATCGTGTTTTTAAATGCAATCCAAAACGGTGGCGAGTTAAGCAGTTTCTCAAACTGGTCAAACCCTACAAATTTTGGAACTTTCATAAATGGTGTGTACTTGTATAAGGAAAAGCGAATGCCAAGCATTGGCAAATAATAAAACAGCAGCGTCGTTAAAAAGACCGGTGCGAACATTAAATAAAAGTATCTGTATTTCCAAATCCGTACCGTCAGCTTTGATTTAGACTGCGAATTAGGCATACGTTCATCTCCCTTGTGTGAATGGATTATTCAAAAGTTTCCCGATGGGGTAAGCCCATCGGGAAGTAAATATTTTTATTTGTTAAAGTCTGCTAAGATGTTATCAACATAAGTTTTTGCTTCTTTTTGGTAACCAGCAATTGCATCTTCCACACTCATGTCAGTTGTTACAGCGTTTGCGATTGCTTTTTGTCTTGCTGTTGAAAGGTCTGGCAAGTTTTCAGAATAAACTTCTGATGCACGAGGCACGGAAACTAATTCAGAAGTTTGCTCAAACAAGGCAAGGGAGCTTGTTAAACGTGGATCAAACGAAATAACGTCTTGGAATTTTGTAAAAGTAAGTTCTGGTGCAAACCAAGTTTTCTCAAATTTCTTGTCTGGGTTCTCTGGGTCTGGCATTTGAACAACTTTGCCTTCTGCATTTTTCTCATAGTTGATTCCTTCGATACCACGAGTAAAGAGCAATTGGCCTTCGCCGCCGTCATGTGAATACTCGATTAAATACTTAAAGATACCTTCTGGATTTTCTGCACCTGATGTAATCGCAATGGCAGTCGATGGTCTTTCAAGATATTTAACGCCTTGGATTGGAGCCAATGGAACAACAGAAGCTTTTTCGTTTGCCGCTTTTGAATTGTTCTCAAGTGTTACATTCCAGTTGCCAGCCCAATAGTTGAACAAACCTACTTGACCTGCATAAAATTTATCACGGCTTGTTGATGTTTTGTTGGTAACGATTTCTTTATCTACATAGCCCTTGTTATAAGCGTCTTTCATTCTTGTGAGTGCCGCAACCATGTTTGGCTCGCTCATACCATCAACATACTTGCCATCTTTTAAAACAAAATCTGGCACTGCATCTTGATAGAACTCACGTAAGTAAATTGCATATGGAGTCTCTGTATTGATAAGACCAGCCGCTGTAATACCATATGTATCTTTTTTGCCGTTTTGGTCTGGGTCGTCCTCTGTAAACGCTCTCATAACATTTACAAATTCATCATATGTAGTTGGAGCAGCAAGCCCTAAATTATCAAGCCAATCTTTACGAACATAGGTAAGCGTTCCGTTGCCTTTTGCCATTGGGAAGCCGTAAAGGGTTCCATCAATTTTTAAACCGTCAACATATTTTTCTGTAGCATTGCCAGATGCTTTGAGTTCTGAATTGTTCCAAGCTTCCGTCATATCCCATAACGCACCGTTGATTGCATATGTTGGATAGTTGATTGAGCCGATTTCCATTACATCAGGAGCACTACCCGATGCAAAAGCAAGGCTCATTTGCTCATAGTATTGGTTGTGGTCTGGCTTTGTCATTTTAAGTTCAATACCAGTAAGTTCTTTGTACTTGGCTTCAAACGGCGCCCATGTTTTTGGATCTACCATTGAGCCATATACTGTGTCTATCATCGCTGTAATTTTTGAAGGTTTCTCAATCTCATTTTTAACTTCTGCTGCAGGTGCTGCTGGTGCCGCCGGTGCTTCCACCGCTGGTGCTGGTTGTGTAGCTGGAGCTTGCTCCACTTTTTGTCCGCAAGCTGAAAAACTAAGTGCCAACATGGCTGCTACTGCTATAGCAAAAGTTGATTTCAATTTTCGTTTCATTTTTGTTACCTCCCTTGGTAAATTTGTATAGCAAGCATACTATGAAAGTTGCACTGCGTAAACAATCACATTCCTAGAAAAAGAAACACTTTTAACGATAGTTCAAATTTTCACATTCTGTTTGAATCCAAAGAATTGTATCATGTCAAAAAAAGCATTGAAAACAAAGCACTTTTAATATATACTTACTGAATGGATACTATTTTTGGAGGTGAACCTTGCTTGAATTCGTT